>JALNZH010000026.1 GCA_023229405.1 Bacteroidota bacterium | reverse complement strand
ATGGCAAAAAACACCATCAAAAGTCTCTTCATGATTTCAGACCCCCTCTGTATCTCCCCCCTTGGTAGGGGGAGAAAAAGCTCGCTTAATCCTCCTAAATTTTGCTCTCTCCCACATCTCATCCAACACTGTTTGAATTTGAAACCGTATAAATGCTATCGTTCGGGACATCCACAACCTCGAAAGGTAGCACATGAACAAGGGACGAACGATATTTTCCCAAGTAATGGATTTTGTTCCAAGGCATGAATTTCACCGATGCGTCGAACGGTATCACGACTTATACAAAATTCAAAACTTTTCATGTTGGGATCATTTTCTTTGTATAAACGTGACTGATCCTTCATTTTTCATACTGCTGAAATGGTCAGGTTGCTTATTAGCGCTATGCCGACGATATAATCCGATGGCAAAAATCGAAAAGACGATGAACGCAAAGACAATGCATACTATGGTTTCAGAAAACATGGCGAAGTAAGTTATTACTGATGTTACGCAAAAAGGTAAAAATGGTTCGACGTGGTGCAGAAACAGCGGTCATCCTGATCAAATCCTTTGCTGTTTGTTCCGAAGGAATCCCTGCGGGAAAGGATGCGTCTCCCGATAGGGATGCCTTCGGCAGAAGGATGACATAACTATCTTAGCCTGCGCCTTGCTCACCATGACCGTTTTTCTTGTTTTGTGTAACGTGAGTTATTAAACAAATAGTAGACGGTAAAATTGTGCAACAAGAAAACAGATGATGATGCCCATAACAATCGGCAGAATAGACGCAACGATGGTCCATTTCATACTTTTTGTCTCTTTATAAATCGTATAAATTGTTGTGGAACAGGGATTATGCAGTAAACTGAATAGCATCAGATTTAATCCTGTCAAAAATGTCCACCCGCCGGTGCGGAGCACGTCTGCCACTCCAGTCGCATCATCGAGTTCGAACATCACTCCAGCGCCGTCTCCCACGCCGGCGAGTTTTGTGCTCAGTACAGTCAACATCAACACAGTGGGAATGACAATTTCGTTTGCCGGAATGGCGATGATATATGCCAATAAAATTACGCCATTCAATCCGAGCAGCATTCCGAACGGATCAGACACATTAATGAAATGTTCGGCGATGCTCAATTCGCCGACATGAATATTGGATACAAGCCAGATTACCGCTCCCGCCGGTGCTGCAAAAACCACCGCGCGCCACAGTACGATCGCCGTGCGATCAATTAATGAAGTATACAACGTCTGCCACAATTGCGGAGGCCGGTACGGAGGGAGCTCAAGACTGAACGCCGACGCTTCTCCTTTTAAGACGGTGCGGGAAAGTCCCCACGACACTGTGAGAGTAAAAAAAATGCCGAGCATCGCTACGCCGACTACCGCTCCTGCGGTGACCAGTCCGACGAGATGTGCCGGCGCCAGTGCACCGAAAAAAATAGAAGCGATCAGAATCTGCGTTGGCCATCGTCCGTTACAGAGAGAAAAATTATTGGTGATAATCGCGATGATCCGTTCTCGCGGACTATCAATAATGCGTGTTGCAACCACCCCCGCTGCGTTGCATCCGAATCCCATTGTCATGCTGAGGGACTGTTTTCCATGGGCGCCCGCTTTTCGAAAAAGGGAATCCATATTGAATGCGACGCGAGGTAGATACCCAAAATCTTCCAGCAATGTGAAAAGGGGAAAGAAGATTGCCATCGGCGGTAGCATGACACTGATAACCCACGCCATGGCAAGCCACACACCGTCTACCATTAGGCCGGTCAACCACCAAGGAGATCCCACTATGAGTAAGAGGGATTTCAACCACGGATGAACAGTGTCCACAAGGAATGAAGCGATCATAGCGGAGGGAACATTTGCGCCTTCCACCGTCAGCCAAAATACAAGTGCCAGCATCAAAAACATCAGCGGGAAACCGAGCCATCGGCTTGTGATCAACTGGTCCAGCCGCCGGTCAAAATCGAATCGGGTGCGTCCGGACGGCGCAGTAACAGCGCGCGCGGCAATCTGATTTGCATCCGCGTAAAGTGATTCCACCAGTGTGTCGTGAATATGTTCCCCAATCTCCCACCGCAGCGTGTTTGCAGTGGAAAGAATGGATTCGGTAGTATATTCACTCGGTTGATTTTTTTTCTTCATACAGTTGTCTGTTTTTCTTTCTTTTCCCGGGAGAGGATTGGAGTATTTCGGGATAACATTTTTAATTCTCCGCTCTTGACGGCATCGATGATTTTTTGGTCGCCCTCTAACAACCGCAACGCGATCCATCGTGTATTGGGGAGATTGGGGAACGCGGTAGCGATTTTTCCGGTTAATTCAGCTATCGCTTTTTCCAGCCGCGGTGCTGTCCGCTCCAGTCGGTGGGGACGGCATACATAGGTGCCGGTTGTCACCTCGTAGATGTATTTTAAAAGTTCGGGAATTCCTTCTTCCTGCCTTGCAGATGCAGCCACCACAGGAATGCCGAGATCTTTTGCCAGTCGGCGAGCATCCACTTCAATATCATGACGCTTCGCTTCATCCATTAAATTCAGACAAAGTACCGCCCGGTCGGTAATCTCCAGCACTTGCAGGACGAGATTCAGATTTCGTTCGAGACGGGTTGCATCAACTACGATGACGGTAACATCCGGCTGACCGAAGAGAATAAAATCCCGGGCAACTTCTTCATCGGTACTTGTGGAGAGTAAAGAGTACGTGCCGGGAAGATCGACAAGTTTGAAGCGTTTGTTTCCGTAGTCGAATCCCCCTTCGGCACGCGTGACTGTTTTACCGGGCCAATTGCCGGTATGCTGCCGGAGTCCTGTTAATGCATTGAACACGGTGCTTTTTCCCGTGTTCGGATTTCCAGCAAGCGCAACGACAAAATCGAACTGCGACATGTTGATCCCGAGTTTTGTCAAATTGCCGAGGTTGTGAACCGGGCAGTCTTCGCATTGTGTTGCCGGAGTGTGTGTCATAGGTTTCATGGTGGCCAAAAGTTACTTTTGAATGAAAATCATATCGGCATGCTGCTGCCGGAGTGCGACTAGTGCGCCGCGAATATTGTATGCCGTTGGATCACCCGAAGCGCTCTGCATTTCTGCGCGGATGGTTGTGCCGGGAACAACACCGAGATCCATCAGCCTTCGCCGTTGATAACCGCGCATCGCCTTCGAAATACTGAGCACGGTCGCTTCTTCTCCAATACCGAGCGATGAAAGAGGAGAAAGTGGCGATGTAATTCGATGCTCTTCTTCGGTAATCGGCGCAACGGTCAGGTTATTTGTAAGGATCGGTGCTAGCACAATCTCTTCGCCGTCCGCAGCAAACCGTACCCGTTCGTTTGAACGTTCAATCATCATCACCTGCATGCCAACATATAATCCCTGAGCAACCAGTTGGGCAAAAACTGCTTCCGGCTCATCTTCAATATGTGTGATAACGGCATATTCTCCGCTGTTCAGCGAGAGCATGGAGCGTCCTTTTTTTGGCGGCAATTCGCCGGTTGGCGTGGGGATCGGATCGCCGTGAGGATCGAAATGCGGATTGCCAATTTGTGCAGCGAGTGATTCCGCCTCCTCCGGTGTTAACGTATGCTCCGCCAATTCTGCCGATGCGTGCCATTCTGTTGAAGGAACGCTCGTTTCGTCCGCCAGGTAGCTTTCCCACAACCGGTGCACCCGGATGATACGAAGTGCGTAGGAATTTCCATCCGGAGTCAATTTTACTCCGATATCGTTCGTCACCAGCAGACCCATGGACGATAACCTTGTTAACAGTTCAGCAGATTTATCCGTGGAAATTAACAGTGCGCCGGCAATACTTTCGGTCGTGCAGGTAATGTTTTTATATTCGCAGTTGAAGATGTGTTTTAATGCGTCCTCAATAGCGACGCGCTGCATGCCGCGTCTGGCGTGTTTCCAGCGAGGATATAACCCATATTTTGGAAGTAAAAATATTGCAGTTACGGCAACAGCGAACCCGAACAGCAGTAAGGCTTTTCCCGGATCAATCATAGTCTACCTCTCGACATCTTCGACAAAAATGTTCGAAGCAATGGTGGAGCTGATGTTGACTTCCTTCTGACCAATGCGTACCAGCAACGAATTGTCAAAGTTCATTTTTTGTTTTATCACGATCTCTTTGTTCAGCGAAATGCCAATAGAAGAAACGTATTGCAGCATCTCGGAATTCGAATCGCTTACACGAAGTACGCGCACGGTTGTTCCTTCTCGTGCTTCAAGCATAGGATAACTCATGGAACAGCTGATCACGCCGTCTTTCGTCGGAATCGGATCGCCATGCGGATCGATGGACGGGTGACCGAGTACGTGATCGATCTTCTCTTCCATCTTATCGGACATGATATGTTCTAACCGTTCCGCCTCGTCATCAATCTCATCCCAACCGAAATGCAACACCTGGACAAGAAACATTTCCCACAACCGGTGTTTCCGGATTATTCGAAGCGCAAGGAGTTTTCCTTCTTCCGTCAGTTCCACACCTTTGTACGGTGTATGAGTCAGAGTTCCTTCTTCCGCAAGTTTTTTTATCATTTCGGAAACCGATGCCGGGGAGATCTGCAGCTTTTCCGAAAGGGACGAGGTGGTGACTTTCCCTTCATTGGAAGAGAGCTTGTAAATATTTTTGAGATAATTTTCAATCTGTTCACTTGCCATATATTTTTTCTAAAATTTACCTGAAGGTCGCCTTGAAAGTGACAGGCAGAGTATTGTTAATCGTGGCCGCAGGCGCACGTATCATTTAAGGATTCCGCTTTTTCGAAACACTCTTTCCCCTCCTTCACGGAGAAATACACCAGTCCGATAGCGCCGGCAGCATCGACATATGGAAGAGAAAACATTTCATATAGGAAACTGGATGTCAGTAAAGTGACGGACATATACACGCACACCACGTTACAGTTGGCATCGGCAATCATCGCTTTTGAGTCCAGTGCAGTACCGACGTTTTTCTTGTAATAAATCAGTCCCAACATTGAAACAATGGAGATGAGAGAAATAACGACACCCCACACTGTTGATTCCGGCTGCTGATTGAAAAAGACCGCAAGAATTGCTGAGAGTAATAATCCTCCGGATAACAGATAGAAAGACCAACCGGTAATTTTGAGCGCGGTAATTTCGAATGGACTTTTATTACTTGCAGGATTGTTCGCAATGCGGATAACCATAGCGGCAATACCCACACCGGACATTGTTTCAATAAAACTATCCACACCAAAACCGAATAGTGTCAGTGATTCATCAGAGTAACCCACCATCATCGAAATAAGACCTTCGGCGATGTTATAAAATATCGTAAAAATGCTCAAATATAGGGCAAATTTGTATAATTTTTTCTTCTCCGGAGAGATAGCTGAAAGAATTGCAGTTGTTTCCATTTTTGGTTTCCAGAATTAATATTTAGGTTTGCCTAAATTTATATCAAGGCGTATTGAAAGTCAAGAGAAATATTCAAAAACTACTTTTCTCCAAAGATCTTTAACCACTCTTTGATTTGGTGCGGTGTAAGAGAAATGTCGGATTTTTCGGTGACTGTATCATCTTCCTCTGCGAGAAGATTGGCAAAATGTTTTGCCGTATGTGTTTGACAGGAATATGCTGTGGCGAAAGAAATGATCTCTCTGTCCGATGAGATGATGACAAGAGATGTGCGTTGTTTAGAATTCTTGATTAGTTGCTTGATCCTTGTGTCTGCCGATACCGGTGAAGAAAAAATGACATGAATGGGAGCATGTACGGTGTGTTTGTTGTGTTCGGTTGGTTCAATTCCATCAAAAACGACCGTCGCTCGGAATTTTCGTTTATGGGTCAGTTGTGCAGTGGAGTGGATCAGGAGTTCACGCGCAACGTTCAAATCATGAAGTAATGTTTTCTGCAATGTTGGAATCGCATGGATCACATTGTATCCATCTATGATGAGATGGTTCATAATTACTCGCCCGAAAGATGTTCATAATCATGAATACGATTCATGTTAACTCCCATTGCTTTTCCGCGGGAGCTTTTCTCGAAGATATCTTTGAACTTTGCATCCCAGACGATTTCATCATAGCGGTATGAAGAACGGGAATGTACTGTCTGAGAATATGTTTCGTCTGTTGCCGTAATCAGAACGAACATTTCGGTCTCCGATTCACGGAGGAATTGTGTGTTGCTGTTGTGCAGCGGGCTCTTTTCGTCAATCTCGTGGACAATGGTCCAATGGAGTGGAAAGAATGTCACTTTTTGCCGGTCTAATGGGAGTGAATGGTATTGTCGGACCCTGCGACCTTCTTTTTCCTGCATCCAGGAAAAGATGATCTGTGCTTCGATGTTGATTAGTTGACTGGAACGCTGATTAATGATACGGACCATCAGTGCTTTCCCGTTCTTGAACGGCGCAATGACGGCATTGCGACTATACAGGATTTTTGCATTGGGCCGCGCGAAACGGGCAAACAGAAGGCCGGTTACCAAAGCTGCTCCGACAAGACCGGCAAACGCCTCAATGGTCATCAACCAGTTCGCAGCTGCATTTCTTGGATTCAAAGCGCCGTATCCAATAGTGGCAAACGTTTCAACGCTGAAGAAGAAGCAATTCCAGAAATGGTTTGTGAATGTCGTGCTCTCCGTTCCATTCAGCGCATCGCCGCCGCAAAAATAGTATCCGAATGCAAAAAGAAAATTGATCACAAAATAAAAGACTGCTGTTAAGACAAAGAATCTCGTCCAGCTCATCGTGAGCAGCCAGTGATAGATGCTCATGGTTTTTACGAACGACATGCCGTCACGATCCACATTAAATGTGCCGTCCCGGTTCATCATCCTGCTGTGCTGTTGCTGTGAAAGACGTGAGCCGAAACCAAGGTCGTTCTTATCTTCCTGAACGGGCTTTGATGGTCGTAATCTTTTCATTATGAAAGATCCCTTTTTTTCTTGGCGATGATCATGACGCCGTTGCCAGTAGACCTAGACCCATGATAATCGATGGTCATAGATAAAAGGTACAACGGATAAAAGAGCAAATAGAAGGGGATAAGGATTATTGCTGTCAACGGATGCCACGATTTAAAGAACCACTCAAACATTGCGGAAATTTCAAACATCGTTGCCGCAAATTTTCCAAAAGAATGCTTTTTTTCAAGGATAGTAAATCCGGATTCAGACAAGAGTTGTTCGAGTGTCGTATCGGTATATGTCTGCGGCCTGCCGATAATTTCATCATAATCGAATCCCGGTTTTTTTGCGAACCGACGATAAAGAGAAAGATTCCGTCGATAATTGACAGCTACATAGATCAGCAGCGTTCCATTTTGTGAGAGCGAAGCATGAAAGTTTTTTAGCACAACGCTATCATTGCCGATATACATCAACACACCTATACATAATATCATATCCGTATTGTAAGGCAATATAGCTGTTCCAAGATCGCTGCAGACGAATTCCATATTATTTGCATTTGTTGATGCTGCTAAACGATTGCATGCATCAATATTGGAGGGAGAGACGTCAATACCAATCACCTTCTTTGCTTTTTTGAATTCGGGAACGGAAAATGCATAATCACCCATCCCGCATCCGGCATCGATGACAGTGTGGGGAGTGCCGGTTGTCTGCAAAACGGTGCGGATAGCACGTCGGGCATATTTCATCCTTAGCACGGAGAGATGATTAATCCAATAATAGAGAAAAAGGATTCGCGGAAAACGGAGCACGAGTGCTGGCGCATGCTGATGACTGAGATATTGTGAAACAATTTTTGCCATAAAGTATTTTTTGGAAACTATTCGGCGTAAATTTTATTTAGACCATTAATATTGATCATTCTGAGCGCCCGTTTAACTGACACAGTCGGGTATGCATCGAAGATTCTGTCTTAAACATCATCGAATTTGTTACTCTTCGTATCGAAGTCCCTGCCGCGGGTTCCAAAGGGACACCGTTTTAGCAGGCAGGTTCACTTCGTTCTGCCAAGAAACAGCAGAACTCGTTCAGAATGACAACGATAGTATATTGATTGTTACCATCGTTGCGCAGTTGTTATTTTTGTTAATGTATAATGTAGAAACGGAAGAGCCTAAATGCAATTATTTTTGCCTCACAAGGTTATGGTTGAGTTCAGGTTAAGATGGCGTTAAAATCCTTTTATTAATTTGTCTCATCATTGTTATCAATTGATGAAATCATCTTCGCCTTATTGCTTTCGCATCGTGGTCGATTATATTTGTTCCGTCAATAGGGAGAACGACTATGAACACATTACACGCACTTTTCATAATCAGTACAATCATTACGTATCCATTGTTTTCGGGCAATCCATCGGGCCGGCCAAATGAAGCAAAAAGGGATGAATCTGTTGTAGAGACGCAATCATTGCAGTTGATCGATATTCTGGGGAATAAATTTCGCCTTGGTGATATTTTTAACGACGGAGGCACAGATGAAATGCCGATCAGTTATGTTATACTGAGCGATTTCAGAATGAGTAAATACGAAGTTACTGTTGCTCAATTCAGTCAGTTTGTAACGGAAACTCAGTATGTAACAGAGGCGGAAAAGGATGGGTGGGCCGTTATCTGGGATGGAACGATGTGGAGCAAAGATTATGGCGTAACGTTTCGCAATCCGGGATTCCCTCAATCGGAAAATCATCCCGTTATCTGTGTGAGTTGGAATGATGCTGTCGCATATTGCCAGTGGATGTCGAAGCAGACAAAGACCACTATTCGTCTTCCAACCGAAGCGGAATGGGAATTTGCAGCACGGGAACGGGGAATGCGTCCTCGGTATGGCTGGGGAAACGGCGAACCAAGTGGAAATGTTGCCGATGAAACTGCAGGATTGGCAATGTCAAATCTGAAAGTATGGAGCGGATATCGAGATGGTTTTGCCTATACAGCGCCAGTTGGTGCATTTCGAGCAAACGAAATAGGGCTGCATGATATGTCCGGCAATGTGCTTGAATGGTGCGCCGATTCCTACAGTTCATATACAAAAGAAGAAAAAACCAATCCCTTGGTTCGCAAAGAGACTGAATTTAAAGTATTGCGTGGAGGATCGTGGTTTAACGGTGAAGCCACTGTCCGTACCACTACCCGCACGAGGCTTCATCAATCATATCGCGGAACACGGGTTGGTTTTCGAATCGTACAGTTGATCAAATAAAAAAAACTAATAGAGAGGGTGTTTTTTATGATGATGTGTTGCATCCTGAAATCGTTTGGCAACGGACAATAGTGTTCCTTCGTCAAACAAACCGCCGGTAAAGGTAATGCTCACAGGATGTCCTGATTCGGTAAAACCGCTCGGCACCACGATGCATGGGTGTCCCGTCAGATTCGTCAACAAAAGACTGTTTCCTTCAAGTGATGGTCCGATATAAACATCCACACGCTGCATAAGGTTGTCCATTTCCTGTATCAGTTGTTGCCGGACCCGGCTTGCCTGAATATATTCGACGGCGGTAATGAAGCGGGAAGCGCGGAACGAATTCGGCCAGGCATTTTTGATTTGGCGGACAAGGAGATCGTCCTTTCCGCTTCTGGTAAGATCATCGAACGCCGCTGCCGATTCTGCACTAAGCATAATCGCAATATCATCAACCGGGAATTTCGGCAATTCAATGGGAATAAGTGTCGCGCCGAGACTTCGAAGCACTGAGAGAACTGCATCATGAAACTGTTTTCCTGATTGCACACTGTCAAAATCACTCTTCAAATAACCGATGCGAAGTTTTTTAAGGTTGGTTTTTTTTGGCTCGTAGATAAAAGGAAGATCGTATACCGTTTGATCATTTTTGTCGGGGCCATAGATGGTATTAAAAACGAGTGCGCAATCCTCCACCGTTCGGCAAATCGGTCCAAGCTTATCCATCGACCAACTGAGCGCCATCGTGCCGTGTCGGCTCACGCGTCCATAGGTAGGACGGAATCCCGTCACACCGCACCGCGTTGATGGTGACACAATAGAACCGTATGTTTCGGATCCGATGGAAAAGGCAAACAACCCCGCAGCCGTACCGGAAGCGGAACCTGCCGATGAGCCGCTCGATCCTTGTGTGGTATCCCACGGATTTTTTGATGTTCCGCCAAACCACACATCACCCCATGCTAGTTCACCCATTGCTGTTTTGGCAATTAGTATAGCGCCCGCTAATTCCAGTTTTTTAATAACTGTTGCATCTTCATTTATTATCTGATATTTGTAAGGGACCGATCCCCATGTCGTCGGATATTCTTTAGCAGAGAGAAGGTCTTTTGCACCATAGGGAATTCCGTGGAGCGGACCGCGATATTTCCCTGAAGCGATTTCGGCATCTGCACGGCGTGCTTGTGCCAGCGCGAGGGATTCGGTAACGGTAATGATGCACTGCAACAGCGGACGGTATCGTTTGATCCGTTCAAGATAGATGTTGGCTAGCCGTTCCGAAGTGAGTTTTTTCAATTTGATCAAAACTGACAGTTCGCCGACGGACAAATAAGCAATTTCCGTATCGGTCATAGGGAGTGAAACATTCTTTACACCCGCGGGAGTAAAAATGCTTTTTTTCTTCTCAAATGTTTTCCCGGTTGGAATTGGATTGAACGTCATCGACGGGACGATGTTATTCGGCAGCGGCACCGACCGTAGATTCAAATAACTATTCAATTGGGAACGGACATCACCAAGAAGAGATTCTCTCTTTGCATCACTAAATTTCAAACCGATCAGTTTTTCTGCAGAGAGAATGTCCATTGTTGTGATTGTATCCTGTGCAGATAAGGAACACGTTGAGAGAATGAGAATGAAGAGACATCGTTTCATTGTTGCTCCCGATTGAAATATGAGATTCCTGCTAACGTAGATCAAGTCTCATTGTTTGAATTTTATCCCGGTAAAATCCAAGCGTACGAAGTTGATCGGCCGCGTCAGATTCTGACGGACGTCGTCCGTTGCAATACTCCACCACAATTTCATTCCGTTCCGGATATGCAGTCCGCAGGTGATTGATAAAATGTGTTACTCCCGTGGAAACGGATTGTGTAAATTGAGTATAAAAAATCCGGGTACCATAATGTTCAATCCACGTTATTGGGATTCCATTCTCTATAATTATATAATTCCCTGCAACCCTTGATGTCCGCACGTCTAGTTCCGGAGTTATGCCATGATCGATTCCGGTTCCGTACGGGTTTGCTGGATCGCACGCATTTAGAACGATCGGGCCATCGTTTTTCGTCGGACGGGACTTGATCTCATCCAACATTTGCACCGCTTCGGGAAGTGCGAATTGCATTCCGGATAATCCTTGCACAAAATATCCCCGGCGTATTTCGCCCTGCATTTCCATCCGTTGGAATTCCATTGCCATCATGGACCAGGGGACGAGATTATCTTCCCGTTTGGCGATTTCGCGTGCAACAACGCCGTACCTCAGCAACAGTTGCTGCGCTTGTCTGCGGATCTTTTCCTGTTCGGTTACAACACTCCCCAGGATACTTTTTGTATGAACCAACGACCACCGTCCGCTCCATCCCGGCACCTGTTTTAATGCTGTCCGGACACTTCTCATTGCCGTTGTTTTTAACGGATTGCGTCGGGGATTGACGATCTCGATTCTTTCGACGGGAAGCTGGAGTCCGCCTTCAATGTGTGTCCCATCGTTTTTCTGATATCGTTTAATGTTTAACACTTCATCTGCTGTGTCGTTAGTGATCAGTCCCCGCCAAAATAGTTCTGACAATGAGCGATTGATCGCTGCGAGAGCGTATGGTGTATTTTCCCGAATATCGGAGAGGAATGAAGCGCCGTGGTCTTTCAGAAAATCGTAAATCACGCGGTCGTGTTTGGAAAGATCATCCATCGATTCTTCCCGGTCTGAAAGGAAGGACATTCCTTCACCTCGTGTAATCCACACAGATTTTCCCGCATCGGTGCCGACGCAAAAATATTCGCCGCGTTGTGTCATCTGACGGAGTAACGAACCGTCATAATACCGGAATCGTGTGCGGAAAATCTCCGATTCCCAGACATCGGAAGGAAGTGCCAATCCTTGAAATTTGTCCATCATTACACGCAGATCATCATCGGTTGTACCGAGTGAATCCTGCTGCCGATGCTGCCATTGCAGAAAGAGCCGAGTGATATCCGCGATCGTTGCTGGTTTAATTTCTTTTCGAAGAATGGAGATTGATGCACGGTGAATTCTGTCGAGGTTCGGACGATAGCACCATTGGGCTTCAACACTTTCGTTGGACAGTACGCCGTGAACAATATTCTCGGTGGTAGAAAGTGATTGGAGGTATTCTTCGCATTCGTTGATCGGGATCGCAAAACGATCCGCAATTTGCTGCAAAGAACGTGTGCCGTGAGACCGGAGCATTCGCATAATCACGTATCGGAGTGCTTCTGTCCGTTCAAACTGAACTGATGCGAAATGTTCCGGCAACTGAGCAAGGATTGTTTTATCAATAGAACTAAACGGGAGGTACAATGGAATTTCTTCTGCCGATATATAATAGTGCATCTCTCCAATTAGAATGCGAGCAATAATCTGCCGGGTCAGTAATTGTTCAACAAATTCCGGCCGTTCAATTCGATCATGGACTTCTTCTGCGGTTAATTCTCCCAGTCGAAGAAAAACTTCCATCAGTTCTTCGGCCGAACGGGCGCGTCGCGTGGATGCGGTGAACTGCAACTGTTCTTCTACTTTTTGAACGGCGTCTGTGCGGACGACGGTTTTTACCATTTCAAGGTTGACGACTTCAGATACCAGCTCTCTATTGAGCAGGGCAAATTGCTGCTGTGCTGTTTGTTTCGGATCATCCCATTCATACATATACACAGCAGCGAAATCAAACAACAGTGTGGAAGCAAAGGGAGAAGGTGTTTCGTTCTGCACCGCATGGACCGCAATCTCTTCCGTTGCGAGTTTTGCTATAATCTCTTTGAAATGCTCGAAATCCAGCACATCCGTCAGACATTCCCGGATAGTTTCAATGACGATTGGAAAGTCGTTATACTGACGGACGATTTGCAGCAGATCAGCGGACTTCATACGCTGAAGGAAGAACGGACGGCGTTTCCCGGGTGATCCTTTAGGCAGCAGCAGTGAACGTTCGGCATTCTGCCGGAATAATGCACCGAACAAAGGAGATGAAGGAATTTCTTCGAGAATAATTTGCTGTGCCATTTGAACCGTAAGATCCGCAAACAAATCCAGCGGAAGCCTCTCCGCATCCGAACAACGGAAAAGAACTCCATCATTATTATAGAGCATCTGCACGTCAATATTCAATCGTTGTTTAAGTCTTTGTGTCAGCACAATTCCGAGCAGCCCGTTTACCCCTTTGCCGTAACAGGAATGAACAACAATTCTTGGATCGCCCACTTCGTCCCGGAATCCTTCCACAACAAGAGTGCGATGGGATGGAACGATCTGAGTTGAGATGCGCTGTTCTTCCAGATAGTCGATAATGTTACGAGTGGAATGTGAATCGATGGGAAATGTTTTTAGCATTTCATTCTGAGCAGAATGATCCTTTTCCATCACGGCTTCAATAAATTCGCCTATGCGCAGACCTAATTCATACGTTCTCCCGATTCCTTCTCCGCGCCAGAATGGCATCCGTGCCGGCTGACCCGGGGCCGGCGCAACGATCACCTTATTCGCATCAATATCGGTCATCCGCCACACGTTGGAACCGAGAATGAATGTATCTCCTGCACGGCTTTCGTAAATAAACTCTTCGTCAACTTCGCCCACTTTTGTTTTGAGATCTTCCAGGTACACGCCAAAATATCCACGGTCCGGAATTGTTCCGGCATTCGTCAGGGCCAACAGTGTCGAGCCAGGAAGGGGAGAAAGTTGATTGTGCAGTTTATTCCACACTATACGTGCACGCAATTCCCGGAAGGCGTCGTTCGTATACCGTCCAGAGAGCATTTCAAGAACGGAGTGGAAAATATTTTCGCTCAGAGATCGGTAACAGTATGATTGACGGAGAAGATCGAATAACTCTTCCACATTCCACTCTTCGATCCCGACCATTGCGACAATCTGTTGTGCCAATACATCCAGACAGTTTTGCGGAATTGTTGTTTGTTCAATGGAATGTTCCATCATCCCCTTCGCCACAACAGCGCACTCCACCAGATCTTCCCGGTGTGTGACGAACAATCGACCTTTGCTGTTGGCGTTCACAAGATGTCCGGAGCGGCCTACCCGCTGTAGACCGCGGGCGATTCCTTTTGGGGATTGGATCTGTACAACAAGATCAACCGTTCCGATATCGATTCCGAGTTCCAGCGCGGAAGTGGTAATTAGCACGCGCAGCTTTCCGGATTTCAGATCGGATTCAAGCTGCTCCCGTACTGTGCGGGACATGCTTCCGTGATAGGCGAACACCTTAATGTCCGGGCTTTCGGAGACGTTCGGTGTCTGAACAAAAAAGTGCTGCTTATTATAGAAGGGGACGGCATAATTGTTTGTAGTATTCTCCTCTCCCTCCAGAATCTCATTCATTCGGGCAGCGACACGTTCTGCCAGTCTGCGGTTATTGACGAAAATAAGTGTTGTGCGATGCTCGCGGATCAGATTCACTAATTGCGGAAAAATGAGCGACCAGATACTGTCCATCGGCATTTCGGAAAAATCGCGTGCGGCACAGATTACATTCAAATCGACCTTCTTTTTATATCCCGCATCAATAATGGTAACAGGCCGGGGAATGAGTTTCTGTTGCTTCCATTCCATTCCGCCGAGAAATTGAGCGACCAATTCCAGCGGCTTTTGCGTTGCGGAAAGTCCGATGCGGACGAAGGATTGGTTCGCACGTCTTTTTCCCATCCCGGATCGACGGACAAGATGTTCCAACCGCTCCAGCGATATCGAGAGATGAACACCCCGTTTAGTGTTGCTGATGGAATGGATCTCGTCAACAATCACATACTTCACCGAATGAAACAATCCACGTGATTTTTCGGACGAGAGCATAATATAGAGGGATTCCGGCGTCGTGATGAGAATGTCCGGCGGATTTCTCAGCATGCGTGCCCGTTCTGTCTGTGTGGTATCGCCGGTGCGCACCGCGCTGCGTATCTCATCCATTGCAATTCCCGCCGCTTCAGCTTCATTCAAAATTCCGTTCAGCGGAATCTCCAGGTTACGGTGGATATCGTTATTCAGCGCTTTCAACGGGGAGACATACAACACTCTGATTCCCGAATTTTTCTTTGAATGTGCCTTTCGTTTTCCTTCGGTGATTTCGTTCTGCAAAGAATCATGGTTACGGGTTGGATCGGAAATATTTTCTTCCACCAAATGATTGATACACCATAGGAATGCGGCGAGAGTTTTTCCAGAACCGGTTGGAGCTACAATCAGTGTATTGTTTCCTTCTGATATAGAAGGCCATCCCTGCAGCTGCGGAGGAGAAGGTGTGCCGAAGGCGTTAATGAACCACGAGCGGACAACCGGATGAAATCGTTTAAGAATCTGTAGTGACATGGAGACCAATGTAAGCAAAAAGGAGATGTGAGAAAATACTGAGTCACCGACATAGGTGATGAAAACTCTAACTATTCCTAAATTGATTTTCACTCAAACAATCGTTATACTTTGCTGGAAAATTTTAGGAATTTACCCTTTTAAAGTCCGAATGACGCATCCAACAAGAATTTTACTCATTGAGAACAATCAGGAAAGCGTAGATCAATTTACAGCTGAAATACGCCGTTCCGGACTTGTCCATGATGTGCACCAAATCTCGTCATTTGACCTTGTTCCCGAAGCACTTGAAGAATTCTCTCCCGAAATCATCGTTTTTGACTATAGCATTGCTGAATTAAAACCTGCCGATACGATCACCATCCTGAAGAATTTGATTTCAACGACTCCGCTGATCATTTACTCCGATATCCTAAATGAAGAGACAGTGGTGGAATGTATGCGCTCGGGTGCCTCGGATTATGTCTTTAAGCAGCATTCGGCCCGCCTTGGTTCTGCAATCGAAAGCGCCATCGACAAGCGCCGGGTACAGGAAGAACTACGGCTCAGTAAAGAACGGTTTAATACGCTTGCGAAAGTATCCACCGTCGGAATTTTCCTCGCTTCGGCGGAAGGTTTCTATCTTTATGTGAATGAACGCTGGAGCGATATTACCGGACTGACGTACGATCAGGCATTCGGAGATGGATTCCTGAATGCTGTCCATTCACACGACCGGAAACGTATACGCACCGAATGGCATCGTTGTGTGCGAGAACGTGCATCGTTTCAATCCGAATACCGAATTTTCCGCGAACAAGATAAGACGGAACTTTGGGTGATGGGTCAGGCACTGCCCGAAATGAATGCCGATGGTTCGCTGGCCGGTTTCGTCGGAACGATCACCGATATTACGGAACGGATGCATGCGGAAATCGAAATTGACAGTTCCCGAAAACAACTGCGTGCGCTGACGGTGCGGCTGCAAAACATCCGCGAAGAAGAGCGAACGCATATCGCGCGAGAAATCCACGACGATCTTGGACAAGCATTGACCGGATTGAAAATGGATTTGGCCTGGATGAATAGTAAGTTGAACACGTCGGATGAAACGATTCAAAAACGGATTAAGTCGATGATGGAACTTGCCGATGCAACGATCCACAAAGTGCGAAAATTGGCAACCGACCTGCGTCCCGGAATTTTGGACGACATTGGTCTTGCAGCGGCAATTGAATGGCAGGGAAAAGATTTCAGTGAACGGACCGGGATCGATTTTTCGTTTCATCTTGACGAAGAATTACAGATGGATGAAAAACGCTCCACTGCATTTTTCCGCATTTTCCAGGAATCGCTGACCAACGTTGTCCGGCATGCACGGGCGAAAAATGTTGCGATCTCATTGCGAAGAGAGGGTGCCAGTGTCATCCTTATTATTGAAGATGACGGAAGAGGTATTGCACCGAACGAGCTTGCCAATCCGCGGTCGGTCGGCATTCTCGGAATGAAAGAACGCGCCGCCAGTTTTAACGGTGAAGTGAATGTGGTAGGAACGCACGGAAAAGGGACAACTGTCCGTGTGCGCATTCCGCTCATCGAATCGTTCACATAAATATTCCATGACCCGTATCCTCATTGCCGACGACCATACTATCGTCCGAAAAGGATTAAAACAAATCCTCTCCGAAGGGATGAAGAACGTGGAATTCGGCGAATCGGCAAACGCCTCTGAAACTCTCACCCTTGTTAAAAAGAAATTCGATCTTCTCATTCTCGATCTCAGTATGCCCGGCAGAAGCGGGCTGGATCTGTTGAAGGATGTCAAAATCCAATCACCGAAACTTCCCATTCTCGTTCTTTCTATGTATCCGGAAGATCAATATGCATTGCGGGTGATTAAAGCAGGTGCGATGGGGTATTTAACAAAGGACAGCGCACCGGAAGAACTGGTGAATGCCGTTACAAAAATTCTGAACGGAGGGAATTATATTAGTGATGCCCTCTCCGGTCAATTGATTACCATGGTACAGCGTCCGCAGCTCGGCGAAGGATACGAACAACTCTCCGACAGAGAGTTCCAGGTATTAAAACTGATCGCCTCTGGCAAAACGGTTTCCGAAATTGGCGAAGCATTGTCACTCAGCGTAAAAACTGTCAGCACGTACCGGGCACGTATTCTGGAAAAATTGAATCTCACCTCCAATTCCGAACTGACCCGGTACGCTATGCAGAATAAGCTGGTGGAATAACGGTCTGTAGGACAAACACTGACACAAAATACCTCATTTCTCCGATATTCATTCCTACAATAGTTTAGTATCGTAGTCCACATCTACTATGCAAACTCTTGTGAATTCAAAAACCATTAATGTTTTTATCGTCGATGATTCTGAGATCGTCCGCGACCGATTGACTTCACTGCTTTCCGAAGTTTCGTCCATCAATATCGTCGGATACGCCGATAATCCCCTCGCGGCAACGGAAGCCATTGTCAATCAACGGCCGGATGTGGTCATCCTCGATATTTTCCTGACCGGCGGCAGCGGTATCCACGTGTTGAAAAATATCCGTGGAAAGAAGATCTCCTCAAAGGTGATTATGCTGACGAACTATGCGCAGGAAGAATACCGAAAAAAATGTTTCGAAGAAGGAGCGGATTTTTTCTTCGACAAATCGATCGAGTTTGACAAAGTGGTGGATGTCATTCAACGGATTTCGGCTGCGGCATAAATTTGATTTCTTAATTTACACTATTTCCATATTTAACGGAGTTACCATATGAGACAAGCAATTTTCAGTCTTGGCGCGTTGTTGATGAATCGCCTCAACTATCTGCAAAAATTCGCGATCGTGTTGGTTCTGCTCTTGATTCCGAGCGGGAGTCTTTTGTATATCGTTGCCACACAGATTACACAGAGCGTTGAATACTCGCAGAAAGAATTGACGGGTATTACATACAATGCTGCACTGCGGCAGTTCTATGACAAAATTCAGAGCCATCGCGAATATTCAGTGCAATTTTTTATGGGCGATTCTTCCGCTGAAGTATTGATGTCGAAATCCCAGCAGGAAATCGAAACTGCGGTGCTTGGCGTTGATTCGGCCGATACACAGCACGGTGATGCGCTTGCAGTGAGGGAACAATGGAAGAATATTAAGATTGATTGGAAGAACTTGAAAAGTCGTGCCTATACACACAAGATTGAAAAAAGCGAAGAGTTGCACAATAAACTCGTCTCCGACGTGCTGGCACTGGTTGTGGACGTTGCTGATAACTCTAACCTGACATTGGATACAGATATCGAAACATATTATCTGATGAATATTACGAGTTTTAAGGTGATGCAGATTACTGAAGCGCTCAGTCAATCCAAGAATTTACTCCGCACTGTTTCGAAAACACCAAAACTAACGCCGGAGCAACGTACGGCATTTACTGTTCAAGCTGGATTTATCCAACCATTAATGTCCGATATCGCGGATGCGGTGAACCGTATCAACACATATAACCAGCCGGTCAGTCCGATTGTTGAACCTTCGTATGTGGACTTAAAATCGACCACCGATCAATATATTGAACTGTTACAATCCGAAATTCTAGACGATAGTCTTCGCACGCTGCGTGGTGTGGACTTGAATGTCGTTGATCGTCCGATCAAAGCCGGATTGGATGTGTTCGACGTTCAATTGCCGATTCTGAAAGGCTTGATTGAAGTCCGTATAACCAATCTGCAAAACCAAGTAAAAGTGTACATCGCCGGCACCATCCTCGTATTAATCTTTGTGTCTTACCTGTTGGGCGGATTCTACAGCTCAGTGATCGACACGGTGCATACGCTGGAAGGCGTAGCATCGCAGTTAAACGAAGGGAAGATTACCGAGGTTGTTGAAGTGGAAACACGCGATGAGTTGGGACGTGTGGGACGATCGTTCAACCAGATTGCACTCAGTTTGCTGTCTCGTAACAAGGAGCTGGAAGATAACAGGATTCAAATTGAATCAACGAACAGAGCGCTTCGCGAAACGCAAACCGCTCTGGTGCAAGGAGAGAAAATGGCATCGCTCGGACAGATGGTCGCCGGCCTTGCACACGAAATTAACACTCCGCTCGGGTACGTGAAAAACAATATTGAAATGATGATCGGGAATCAGCAAACAATCAACGATGCGGTGGAACAGTATCGGAAACTGCTGGATATGTTGGTGAATGGTGTGGAAGACGGACTGGAACAGACCGTAACCGAACTTGCGAATCTTTCTACCGAGTTGGAAAAAAACACGGTGCTGGAAGACAGCAAAACAATGTTATCGCAGGCTCTTGTGGGAACGGAACGTATTCAGGAATTGATTAAGAACTTGCGCGAATTCTCCCGTTTGGATGAAGCGGATCTTGCCAAAGTGGATCTGAACAGTGCGCTGGATGCGACGCTTGTTATTGCCAACAATGTCATCAAAAACAAAGCCGTCGTAAAAAAAGATTACCAACCAAACCTGATGGCGGAATGTTATCCGGCACAATACAACCAGGTCGTACTGAATCTGTTGACCAATGCCGCACAGGCGATCGAAGGTCAGGGCACCATCACGATTCGCACCTACAAAGAACCGGGCAACCCGGATATGGCGGTTGTAAAAATCTCCGATACCGGAAAAGGTATTGCACGCGAGAACCTCAGCAAAATCTTCGAACCATTCTTTACTACAAAGAAGATCGGAGAAGGAACGGGATTGGGATTGTCCATTTCATATAAAATTATCGAAAAGCACGGCGGATCGATTAAAGTGGAAAGCGAAGTGGGCCGTGGCACTGATTTCTTTATCCGGATCCCTGTCATGCAGCCGCGTATCGGAAAGAAAGAAGCCACGGCGGTAGTGTAACACCACCGTTTTAATAGACTATGATTTCAGTGATGTGATAAGGAGGAATAATCATGACAAAACCATTTGTAGAAGAGAAACCTAACATTCTGTTTGTGGATGACGAACCGATGATCCTGTCATCGTTGAACATGCTGTTCAAAAGTAAGTATAAGGTCTATCTTGCCGAGAACGGTTTTGATGCGCTGGAGATCATCAAATCTGTACCGATTAAAGTGGTGGTAAGTGACCAGCGAATGCCCGGCATGCTCGGCCACGAACTGCTCCGACAAGTGAAAGAGATCAGTCCGAATAGTGTGCGTATGTTGTTGACCGGATATTCCGATCTAGATGCCATTATCGGTTCGGTAAATGCCGGTGAGGTTTTCCGGTTCATCAATAAACCGTGGCAGGGCGAGTTCATGCTCTATGTGGTGAAGCTCGGTGTGGAGATATACGATAAGGTGACGAAACTGCAGGAAGACGAGATGCAGAAAAAAGAGGAGACGATCACGGAAGAAAATCCTGTTTCCGGTCATCGCGTCCATATTGAAGTGGAAGAAGAAAGTCCAACGGTGTTGTTTGTAGATTACAGCGAAGAAGAAACAGGCCGGCTGATTGATAAGTATGGAAGTATGTTCAATACCGTCGCAGTAAATTCTATTGATGCAGCATTTCAGGAAATGGCCAAAAAACCAGTATCGGTCATTGTCAGCAACATCAATTTCGGCGATGTGGACGGTGTCAGCTTTTTGGACACCGTGCGTCGGGAATATCCGAACACAGTTTCCGTGATCCTCACCGAAGTGAAGGATGCCCAACTGGCAATTCGTTCTATTAATGAATTGAACGTGTTCCGGTATCTCGTAAAACCGATGCCGGAAGACCAGATTTCACACACGCTAGAAAAAGCCATTGAACGCAGCAAAGCGTTCAAAGCAACTCCGCATAAGAATGTGTTGAAAATGGCCGAAGAGATCGCACCGGAACGTTTGGTGCGGAATGAAGAAAGCACCTTGCGGCTTCGGCTGCGTGCTGCCCAGGCGTTGCTGGCAAAGAACAAGAAATAATCATCGCACCGGAATCAATGGATCACATGGCTTTGGTGCATACAACGAACCCCGCCGCCCCACGCGGGGTTTATTGTTAAATTTGTGAAACCGTTCACACGCAGAATCGTTGATGCAGAATATCTCACAAAAAATCATCGGTGCCGAACACCTCACGGAGGTGATCGCCTATCTGAAAAATGCCGACAAGTACATCCGCCAGGGTGAGATTAATCGTGCGTTGGATGAGATTATGCATGCCCGCGAGAAAAATCCTACCATCATGTACGCCCGTGCCTATGAAGAATACGTCCGCTCTGTACTGTTGAAGCAGACAGATCTGAGCGATAACGGGGTCGGAACAACTTCGAAAGAATCGATCATCGAACAATTAATGCCGACGCTGGAGAAGATCCTCGATCTGGCTATTAAAGAAGTGAAACGGAGTGCTATTTCCGCCTATAAACAAAAAGAAGTGTATGCACTCCAGAAACAACAAGAGCAGGAACAGCGGACGGAAGAACAGCTTCGATCGGCAAGCCTGGTAAAGAAAATAGCGGATTACCTGAAGCACGCC
>JALNZH010000025.1 GCA_023229405.1 Bacteroidota bacterium | reverse complement strand
CGTCCTTGAAAAACAACAAGTTGACTCGATTTTCTTTTGTTATTTTCTATTGTTCCAAAAATAATTTTCCCTGCATGCCCGGGAACGGTAGAAACTGGGTAGTTCGGAATTTCCGATGTCGGCACAATAAGCGGAGAGGAAATCTGATCTGCAAAATCGCCTAGTCCGGAACCGAGAATAACAGCGATTCTGGGTTTTACGGCAATTTTTGACCGGAGATACGTGAGTGAATCGTTAAGGCGAGAATTATCCATATACTTCTTTAGAATCTTGAAAAGCCATGAAAAAATTCCGTAGCTTTATTTGTAGTAGTCTGTTTTTATCCGACCAGAATACCGGCAATAGTTGCTGTCATCAATGTAGAAAGAACACCCCCGAGAACTGCTCTTAATCCTAACGATGCAATATCTTTCTTTCTATGCGGTGCCATGGGCGAAATACCGCCAATTTGAATTGCAATCGAAGAGAAGTTTGCGAAACCGCATAGCGCATAGGTTGCCATCATTACGCCTTTGTCGCTCATTGCACCTGATTTTAACAAAGTAGCAAGATCTAAATAGGCAACGAATTCATTTAAGACAATTTTTGTCCCCAATAGGCTACCAAAATTAAAAGCATCATTCCAAGGTACTCCAATGGCAAACCCGACGAACTGTAATACTGATCCAAAAAGGAACTGCATGGATAATGTCTGCTTGAAATGGTCCTGAAGATATGCATTTATTCCGGTGAGGTCTCCAACATATCCAAGCATACCATTAAACATTGCTATTAACGCTATGAATGCCAATAACATACCGCCGACATTCAATGCAAGCTGAAGTCCATCAGAAGCACCGGTTGCAGCTGCTTCAATCGCATTCGATGCATTCTTTTCAACTTCCAGTTTGACGGTTCCTTTTGTTTTTGGTTCTTCTGTTTCAGGATAAATAATTTTCGAGATGGCAAGGGAAGCAGGTGCAGCCATTGTGCTGGCCGCCAGCAGTTGAACAGCAAATTTTAATTGTCCTTCGGCTAACGGGATATTATTTGCCTCTGAAAAAGACTGACCGAGCATTTGAATGTAACTTGCCATAACACCGCCGGCAATTGTCGCCATTCCTCCCACCATGATAGTAAGGATCTCGGAATTTGTCATTGTGCCGATATAAGGACGAATAAGCAGCGGTGCCTCAGTTTGTCCTACAAAAATATTGGCAGTATTAGAAAGAGATTCAGCACCGCTGGTTCCGAGCACTTTTACCATTACTTTTGCCATTACACGAACAACCGCTTGAAGAATACCAAGATAATATAAGAGTGAAGTTAACGCTGAAACGAAAATAATGGTCGGCAAAACCTGAAATGCAAAAAAGAATCCGAGGGAACGTTCGCCCGAATTCATTGCCAGAGACCCGAAAACAAATTGCGCGCCAACAAGCGTATAATTGAGAAGTGCCACAACTCCGGTTCCGATACCATCGATGACATCTTTTAACAATCCTAACGGCCAGAACCATGTACGCAACGTTGAGCTGTGGATAATAAAAATAGCAAAGGTCAATTGTATGCCGAACGCTTTTGCAACGAGCGGCCAGTTGACCCGTTTTTTATTGTTTGAGAAAAGAAATGCGAAACCAATGATGAAGGCGACACCAAAAATACCGCGTACGATTGACAAGATGTCCATAACGAAGACTGTTTGAATGAATAAAATTCCATAGATCCGGCGTTGTTTCTAACCCGCGGAGCAGTGGTCTGATTAATCAGGTATGTAATGACATTTTCTGCAGCGCGCTTCGTACGAATCTGCTGCACCCACTACAACCCGATCCACATTGGCGATCTTGCGCTGCGTACGGTCAGCCGGATTGCCGCAGACGACGCAAATCGCCAGCGTTTTGGTTATGTATTCTGAAATTGCCAGGAGCTGTGGCATCGGTTCGAATGGTACTCCGCGATAATCCTGATCGAGTCCGGCCACAATCACACGTTTTCCTTCGTCTGCGAGTTTATTGCAAATGCCGACAACGGACATGTCGAAGAATTGTACTTCATCGATTCCGATCACCTGCGCATCTTTAGCTAAATCGAGGATCTCTTCGGCTTTGTCGATAACGATGGATTCGAGTGCTTGAGTGTTATGGGATACAATCTGATTTGCGGAGTAGCGATTATCTATTCGAGGTTTAAAGATAAGCACTTTTTGTCGTGCAATCTGCGCCCTGCGCAGACGCCGGATCAATTCTTCCGTTTTACCGCTGAACATACAGCCGGCAACGACTTCGATCCAGCCGATATTTTGAGGGGCTTGCTGTTGAGTAACTTCCATACCAATGAACGTGCGAACGTGATAATGTATTTTCTTTCAGTGAACTACGGAGAGAATATAGAGAATTCATGTTCGAATTTCAAAGAGAAAAACGTTACGCCAGTGTCAAGACTGTCAATTCTGCAGGGCAGTTAATCCGGAATGGAATGCCGGTAAATCCGATTCCATTATTTACATAAAGATTAGATTGATCCAGCATGTAATGACCGGAAATATATTTTGATGTCAAAGCAGCTAGTGAAATGGGTGTACGGTCAATCGTTCCAAACACGATCTGTCCGCCGTGTGTGTGTCCGCTTAATGTCAGATTGATTCCGAATTCTTTCGCTTGTTGGAAAAAATACGGTTTGTGACAGAGGAGAATCTTTGGTTGATCGTTCTTCGCAAATGCCATCGCTTTTGTCATGTATTCTTCGGGCGGTGTACCGCGGCCAATATCATCTACGCCAAGCAGATTTATAAATGACGCTCCCATCTGAATTTGAATGGCATCGTTGCGTAATAATTTGATTCCACAGGCATCCACTTCTTTTGCCACGCGTTCAACATCGTTCGCAAAAAAATCGTGATTCCCCAGACAACCATAAATTCCATGCGGGGCTTTTAATTCAGAGAATGCTTCGGTGAACGGATACACCTCTTCGGTTTTGCTGTTAACGAAGTCGCCAGTGACAACAATCATATCGGTGTTGAGTCCGTTCATTTCCGTTACGTATGCAAGCATATCCTCCTTGTTCATGAAGATACTGGAGTGGATATCGCTCATTATGCCGATGGTAAATCCTTTAAACTCTTCCGGAAGATTCGGAATGACAATCGTTTTCCTGTTTATTTCAAACTCTCCGGCGGATATCGCTCCTGCGGTTGCTCCAACAAATGAATATGCCGAAAGTCCGATTGTGCTTTTTTCCAGAAAAGACCGTCGTGAAGCATCGAATTTTTTAAATTGCGGAGTTTCTTTCATGGAATGTACCTTTCCGTTAAGTACAGGATGTAAAGAAGCTAATTTTATTGTGAGTCTGAAGGGAAGCCTTACTAATATTGCGATTCCTAACGCAAGAGCTATAAAAAGAGTTGCAATATGCCAAATAAAAATTGGCATCAAAAAAGCGATCATGGTATTGGATAGTTGCGTAAAATGCCATAAGTAACCGAGGATGAACACTAATGGAATATTAAAAAACAGAAATACCCCGGCGGTTACGGGAAGCAGAGTGGTGGAATTTGGGAACTTGTATCGAAAAAATCGACGAAGTACAGTAAATAGGTACTGTTGGACGAGTAACAGAACAATGGCCGAGAAGATTCTGATCATAGAAATTCTTTATCTTGATTTTTTTACTCTTTTTCGCTACTTTTGTTTCATAAAAAGCAACGAATCTACTATCAAAAAAGGAACATAATGTATTTCACTTTAGTTTTCATCGAGATCGTCATCGCAATACTTCTTATTCTGGTCATTTTAATGCAAAATAGCAAAGGTGGCGGACTTGCTGCCGGATTTGGTGGCGGAAATATCGGAACAGTATTCGGAGTACGCCGGGCATCAGATTTTCTTTCCAAATCAACAACGTATCTTGCAACATCTTTTATCGTTATTGCACTGGTGATCAATCTTTTCTTTCTTCCCGGAAAAGGAAAAACACAGGAAAGCGTGATACAAGGAGGACAGTCAACCACTGTTCCTGCACCTCAAATTCCTGCTCAAACGCAGCCGCAACAATCTAATCCGTAATTTGTCACACAAAAAAAAATGAAAGCCCATAGGATAAATACTATGGGCTTTTTTATTATGAAACTACGAAATCTGACAGCGGTATCTTTATTCTTCTGTGTTTCGACAATACTTTTCGCGCAGTTGCGTCCGGAATGGACGAATGTTCAAAAAAAATCTATCGGCTCCGGATATTATTATGGTATCGGTATGTCTCAGGTCTCGACAGAAGAAGCGGATACCCGGGCATTTATCGAGTTTTCCCGCAATGTTGAAGTGAAAGTGAAGAGTGTGTTTCAGCGTGAAGTTTCAGAACAAGGAAAAGAATTTTCAGATGCAACAACAATTTCTACAGAACTGATTTCGGATGTGAGCCTGAAAGGGATTGCTGTTATAGAACGACATGTCGACACGACGGTGAACACGTTTTACAGTCTTATTCGATACCGAAAGACTGAATATGATTCGCTCATCCAATTTCAGATAGAGCGCGAAGTGGTGTTGATGAAAGTCCGGAACAAAATGGTGGAAGAAAAACGCCAAGAAGAACTTCGGTCACAGAAAGTGCAGAATCGGTTGGAAGAGGAGAAGAATAAAGAGGAGCTTCGCGCAAAGCAGGAACGGTTGACGATTGAACAGAAACGACGTCAGCAGCAGGACCAAGAAGAGGAACTGCTGCGGAAGGTGTATGGAGAATTTCTTACATCAGCACCGCCAGAGAAAGTGATAAGTTTTCGGAACGGTGAAATATCTAACGAAGAAAGCTCGTTGATGTTAAAAGGCGGACTATCGCCTTTTCAATTGAATGGTGTGATGTATGCTGTGCGGACCGGTATGTTTGAGATCGGCGCAACTGCGCTCTTCTGGAGAAAAAAGTTTGTTCAACAAGAAGCATCGCTGAAGATTCAGGTACTTCCGCGTGTCGGTGAATTCACTCGGACTTCGCTCTCCGTCGGAGCGGTGCAAGCAGTCGGATTGATTGCCGACAGCGGATATCAATTTAAGCGTTCAAAATATTCTATTTTTGTCGCCGGAAATGTCACTATGCCGGGGTATTCATATTCCACATTTTCATTCTACGGCGATAAGCGAAAAATATCAATCGGGATCACAACGTTTCCGTTTTATGAGCAGTTTAAAAACCACTTTGGTTTTATTTTGGAAATGAATTCAATTCTCGACAAGGATTTTCGTAATGAGAAAGGGAATGCATTTGTGGTAAATGGGGGAGTGCGGCTGCAGGCAAACGATACGTTCTCCACTCAATTGGTGTATGAAGATTATAATCGATTAGAACTGATTTTTGAATTTCAATTTTGAAAAGAGCTCCAACTTTTTTATATTTGTAGACATTAAAAGCACCTATGGCTCAATTGGTAGAGCAACTGACTCTTAATCAGTGGGTTCCAGGTTCGAGTCCTGGTAGGTGCACAATCGGCCGGACAAGTAAGCTTCGCTTATTATTCTGGCCGATGTTGTTTCAGAACGGACCAAACGGTTGACCTATCTGCTCGCCAGTCATTTTACGGTGGAGAAATTTTTGAGCCCGATGATTGATTGAACTCTTTGGTCTATCAAAACGGTTGATACCCTACCGTCTAAGTGAAATAAGCGGCATTCCATTTAACAAAATTTCTTCGTATAGTTGTACCCGGTTACGCATAAAAACTATCTATGAAAAAATTCTCTTATTTCGTTCTTCTTCAAAATGATGCAACGGTTCGGGGAAAAGAGTTGTTCGATGCATATCGTTCCGGCATACCGGAACGAATTTATTCCGGTGCAGTTGCATTTCAACAGACCAAAGCTGAGACGATCCAAAAGAACGGATCGATCCTGCGGGGCGGACTTTCCCATTTTTTATCGACACCTTTAAAATCCGATAAAGATGAAATTATTCGTCTAATTGAAGACAGTATCGAAAACACCGTTCTACAGTTTGATGCCGCGCCGGTTCTCACATCAGTCAATCATTCGGTATGGCGTGTCATGGAGCCTCAACAGGTACCGCTGCAGAGACAAATGGTTGGAGTCATCAAACGGTTATTAAGAAACGGAAGGACGATGTTGGTGAATGCGGGATGTTCATTCGGGAAAAATTCCGGCGATGTTGCTGTGTCGTTGTTTGAATTCGATGGATTTTCAACAGTACAAACTCTGCGCTCGATAGTCGGAACTATGACAGCCGAACAACAACTGACAGTTGTCAATGGTGCTGTTTTTTCATCAGTCATCGCAATTGGTCAGGATATTTTTTCGGAGAAAAATATTGCCGTGATTGATTTTGATGATCACACTGGTACCACTGCGGATCAATTGAACGAACGTATTCCCATTCTTCTTGATCAATTTGGAATTCAGCAGATCACTTTTTCCCGGCAGACACTGCATAGTTCGGTCGGTGCCGCCTGTCAACTGAGGATAGGAATGGATGTGACTAAACATCCCCTTGGTTCGGTAATTGTTTCCATCATCGGCGATAATACCGAATTGGAAGAAGCCATGACGATTCGTGGTTCCATTACAATGCTCGAACAATTCGCGTGAAGAAACTGCAGAACACCGAGTCCGGCGAACAAAAAAAACATCGGACCGCCGCAATACTCAATCTTCTCTTGAAAGAATATCCCAGCGATCAAACGGCATTGCAGTATGGAAATCCGTTTCAATTGTTGGTTGCCGTTATCCTTTCCGCACAATGTACGGATGCTAGAGTGAATCTCGTTACTCCGGAACTATTTTTTCGATTCTCAACACCGGAAGATTTTGCCTCAGCGGATATCGAAGAACTGGAATCGTTGATTTACTCGACCGGATTTTACCATAATAAAGCAAAAAATATCATCGGCTGTTCGAAGGCGTTGATACAAAATCACCAGGGTGTCGTTCCGGAATCGATGGAGGAGTTATTTCAATTGCCTGGCGTTGGAAGAAAAACTGCTAACGTCGTCCTTGGTGCAGCGTTTGGCAAAATTGAAGGCGTTGTTGTCGATACTCATGTTATGCGTTTGTCGAATCGATTAAAGTTGAGTGCAGAACAAGATGCAGTGAAGATTGAAAAAGATTTAATGCTGATAGTTCCCAAGAAGCACTGGTTTCATTTTTCACATTCATTAATTCTCCACGGAAGAAAAATTTGCTCTGCCCGGCGACCATTGTGTGCCCGCTGTTTACTCTCACGGTATTGTCCTTCCTCACAGGTGATAGATTCTTAATAGTAAGAAAGTTATACGCTGTTTCTTAATATTATACTCTAGTCTGCAAACAAGAATTTCTTCCTGTATTTCTGCTATTGTACAACGGAAAAAATATTTTTGAGAAAAATAAAATCGGAGAATGACGTCCTGTATTCAACGAAGAAAATAAGAATTACAACATTCTCACTTTGCTTTATCCTAATTCTTTTTCTAATTTTCTTAAAGCCATCTTCGAAAGTAAATATTTTTATTGTCATTCTGTGATCTGCGTTTTAGGCAGGTCGAATCTGCCTGCCGGTCCCCAAGGGACACCGTTGGTACAGGCATATTCACTTCATCAACCAATTTGCATTAGAGGGTACTGTTCAAATTGACGTGATGTCGTTTATAAGATACCTTCTATTGTGTCGTCTCAGAAACACCTTGAAATAATGTAATCCGAATAATCAGTCTATTTATTTAGGCTACTGCCAAATAAGCTGCGCTGACATAATAAAGAAATCTCTGATACACGACACTCGTAAGTACGTTCATCATTCTAATTCCTCTCCCTCCAAAAGGAGCGTGCTCTTTCGATTAAATATTTCAATCCGTTTTTACGAGAGTATCTTTGTGCGAATGAAGTCTCTTTTATCATAGGTTTTGGCTTCGACATATTCATGCGCGCAAATATATTGAAAACAGAAAAACGTTTTCACAAATAATACTTTTATGCCAAACAGAGATAACAATAATGAGCTCAATAAATTTCTTGAAGCATCGATAGATGCTGTTATTATTGTAGATGAAGCACATACCATTCTTTCCTTCAACACATCGGCAGAAGTATTGTTCGGATATCGTGCGGAAGAAATTCTTGGCAAAAAACTCACCACTTTAGTTCCAGAATATGTCCGAAAAGATCATGATGCCAATATAGCGCTGTTCGGTAACAGCGATGAAAGGTCCCGAAAAATGGGAAGCAGTATGTATGTGCATGGGAAGCATACGAATGGAAAAGATCTTTTTCTTGAAATACGGATATCAACATATACATTTGAGGGAAATAAATATTTTGTGGGAATAATTCGTGATTCTACGGAAAAGTACAAAGTGGAATCGGAATTACGCAGATTATCGGTTGCTGTAGAACAAAGTTCGGCCTCTATTATCATCACCGATCCAAAAGGAACAATTGAGTACGTGAATAAAGGATTTACAGAGACGACTGGATACTCTCTAGAGGAAGCTCGCGGCCAAAATCCTCGCATCTTAAAATCGGGCTTAACGCCACAGGAAACATTCGTCGATTTATGGAAATCGCTCAACGAGGGAAAACGGTGGAGTGGAATGTTTATTAACAAGAAGAAAAGCGGCGAACATTATTGGCAGCAGGCGACATTGTCCCCAATATTTACGCCGTCTGGAGAACTGATTAATTTCGTCGGCGTTATTGAAGATATCAGTCATCGAAAATTGAAAGAAGAAATACTGCGAGCGAACGAACAACGATACAGAACTTTCTTTGAAGATGATGTCAGCGGCGCATACATTGCAAAACCGGATGGAAATATTATTGTCTGCAACAAAGCGTTTAAACAAATATTTGAATTGGAATTCGCTGACGAAGGAAAAGATAATATTACGCTTCAATCGTTCTATGAAAATAAGGAGCAATGGGAAGCGACACTCGATCGATTGCAGCGGGAACATCGATTAGACAATCTTCGTGAGAAACTGAGAACATACACCGGAAATAGTGTTCATGTGGTAGAAAATTTGGTCGGAACGATTGATGAACACGGAGAACTGAGGGAGATTAACGGATATTTACTGAACGAAACCCGGTTAAAATTACTGGAACATCAATTACTGCAATCGCAAAAAATGGAAAGCGTCGGCACATTAGCTGCAGGCGTTGCCCATGACTTTAACAATGTTCTTGCCATTATCCTTAATGCGTCGGAAGTATTACGTCTGGAATTATCCGAAAATCCAAATGTTCTAAAATATATCGATGTAATAACACAAAGTGCAAAACGAGGATCAGACATTGCTAGAGAAATTCTTTTATTCTCTCGCCGCGATTTGATCAAATCTGTGCCGATTTCCGTCACTAATGCGCTGACGCAAATTATCAATTTCCTTGAGCACTCGCTTCCTAAGTCTATCACCGTAGAACTTCGAATACCGGAAGAACAAACATTCGAAATATTGGGAGATTATTCGTTGATAGAACAAATTTATATGAATTTAAGTATCAATGCTTCCGATGCGATGCCGCATGGCGGGAAATTGATCTTAGGTGTCCGATCTGCCGATAAAAATGTTCTCTATCAAAAATTTTCCATCCTGACAGAAAAGAAATTTGTTGAACTATACATTTCTGATACCGGAATGGGGATTGATAACGCATTGATTGATAGAATATTTGATCCGTTTTTCACGACGAAGAATGGTGAAAAAGGAACCGGATTAGGCCTGTCGATTGTGCACGGTATCGTGACGAGTTTGAACGGATATATTGATGTGGAAAGCACACTTGGAAAAGGTACAACTTTTAGAGTGTATTTACCGTTAACAGTTGAACGGAGTCCGACGGTAAAAGAAGCGATTCAAATAAAGCCGCAACAACATCATGGCGCTATTTTACTCGTAGACGATGAAAAAGACATCGTAGAGATTATGAGTGAAGCATTATCATTGTACGGATATCAAACTTTCACCGTGAACGATGTCGATTCTGCCCTTGCAGTGCTTGAAAAATCTGCTGCCGAAATATCCGTGGTACTTACCGATTTAGCGATGCCGAAAAGAACCGGTGACGAATTAATTCAAGAAATAAAAAAATATTATCCCGAAAAAAAAATAATCGTGCTCACCGGATTTAGCGATCCAAAAATATCACAAAAATTGCAAAAACTCGGAGTAGATTGTTTCCTTCATAAGCCGATTGAAATTGAAGTATTGCTCCAAACGATCGAAAAAGTGCTGGAGAAGAATGCGGAATATTATTAAGCCCAATGTGATGTCTTTTATCAAATGGTGCCTGTGGCAGTGTCAATTTTACATACTATTTCGCCGTTTCTGAAGGAAGCCGACAGGTTGGTAAAAGCCGATAACCTTCAGGGTGCGCTTACGACTATACGTAAAGCGTTGGATGCTGCACCGGGTAATTTATACGTGCAGGCGTACGAAGCAAACGTTTTGTCCCTTCTTGACAAGAAAAATGAATTGAAACAGTCCCATCCGGTTATTTACGATGCAACGGAACAATTACATCATCTTGCACAAGTTACAATTGAAGATATCGGACGGACTGAACAGCTGGCGAACACGCTTATCAGTGCTCAGGATGAAATACAGCAACAGTATGATGAACACGAGAAAAAGATGCTCTTAAGTGAAGAGAAAATAAATCTTCGCGTAGGACAGTTTATCCAATATGCAAAAGATCTGGCAAACGATAAAAAATACGGTAATGCACTCGATGAAATCCACAGAGCACTAATTATAGATCCACTGAATGCCACCGTAGTAGAACTAGAGCATGAAATACGACAAGCGTACGAAACAGAAATTCTTTGTGAACAAGCGGAACAACTGCGGTTGAAGCACGAAGAAAAACAGTTGTTGGAAGTATTCACACTCACAAAAAAATTAAATCCGATCGTAATTGATCAACAGAGAGCCGATGAAATTGAACTCCTCTACGATCAAGCAAAACACTTGGCGCAAACAGGTGAGTATGATATTGCCATGGAAATTATTCTCAGAGCATTGTCTGTTCATCCGACACATACGGCATTGTTGGAGTTGCATAAACGGGTAAGTACAGCTGTTGTTGAACAAAACACTATTACCAAAGAACTTGAACGAAGAAAATACCTGACACAAAAAAGAGTGATAGAGGAAACAAATCAAACTATTGCTCAACTTCTTCAGGAGGCGAAACGATTTCTTGCTGAGCAACAGTATAATGATGCCCACAATGTGCTCAGTAGAATAGAACAACTGCGACCTCAACACAAAGAAGCGAATCACATACGAAAAGAAATTCAGCGCGCGCAATTACAAGCGTTCGATGCCATTCAAACGCAGACTATTCTTCCCGAACAAACGGTAAGAAAAAAACAACAAGATTTTGTGACACAATATTCCGTTTCACATTCATCTCCTATCAGTGCGGCAGAAATGTCGTATCGTTTGCAAAAAGCTCGTGTCTATCAGAATCAATGTCGGTTTGAAGATGCTCTCGGCGAAATTGCAATTATCCTCGTTCAGAAACCAAAAGATGAACCAGCATTGACATTACGCAATACTGTCATTGAAGCGCAGCGACAATTACAATTGACGCTGCAAGATCAACTCCTTCAAGCCAAGGAGCAAGCGGTGCGGCAGAAACAAAAGCATGAAGTGCTCGACGGTATTCTTAAAAAAGTCCAGGTGTTGAGAGAAAAAAATAATTATTCCGAAGCGCTTGATGAAATTGCGAAAGCAATTTCTCTTGATCCGTTAAATGAAGAGTTGACAAACCGTGAAGAAGAGATACGGCAGGAAGCAAAGGAACACACACAAAAAACCGTTGAGGATCATCATTTGATTGCCCAACATCAATTTATCGAAACACTGCGGACTGCAAAAAATATCTTATTAAAATCAGGTTTTATTGACTCCGCTGACAATTTACAAACAGAAGACGCTTTGCGCGGATTAGGAAAAGAGTTGAAAAAAAAGCTTTCTAAAAAAAACAATATTCGCAAATAACTGGTATTCTGCTATACTGCGATTCATTCATGTCCAAAATACAATGGAGGTTTTATGGCTGGTTCATTAACCGAATTATCAAAAACCGTGTTTCAAGAAATTTATGCCGATATCCCGGAAACACGTGGAATAATCGTTGCTTCTCACGACGGACTTCCGTTGGTATCCGATATTAAAGGGGGTACGTCCGCAGATAAACTCGCCGCATTGATGGCCACAACAATCAGTATGGGACGCCGAATTATGCCATCGCTGTCACTCGGTGAGGTATCTGAATTTACCATTACTTCATCGGAAGGACGCTTGTTTATTTACCTTATCGGTACATCGGCAGCATTATGTATTATAACTCCTAAGTCCGTGAATATCGGCATGGTGTTTTTACGCGCGACCGAATCTGCAAAAAAACTCTCTAGCGCAGTCGGGTAACTTTTTTATTGAAATAAAGAGAATCACGATGAGGCGGTATTACTTCGTTGTTCTCTTCCCATTCTTACAACTATGCGTATGAGCACAGACCAATTACATAATCTATTTACCCAATTAGATTTTTTGATTTTACAGCACGTGAACTATTTAAATAAACTCGACGATAGCATTAAGCAACGAGCAGTGTTTGAACATAAGAAACATACCGACTGCAACTTTGGAAAACTATTCTATTCGGAAGTATGGCCTTCGTTAAATAATTATCCGGACGATATAAAACTTGTAATTAAAGACATTGAGAAAGAACATCAAATATTCCACACGATGGCAAGCCAGGTAAATACTCTGGAACCCGTACAGGAAAAAGTTGATGCAACAACAGCATGTAAACTCATTCTCAAATTGTATCATCTGGAAGATTTGACGAATAAACATATTTAATCGAGCATTTTAGTCAGCGTGACGATAATCAGATTAATTGAGAAATCAAAAAAAACACTTCACACGGTAAGAGGCCATTATGAAGGATATGACCCCCATGGAAGTTTCTGTTCCCGGCAGATCCATCCAATTAAAATATTATGAAGGATTTCAACGAACAATAATTTGTACGGATAGAGAAACACCGTTTCCGGAAGGTACGCTGATTGTTTCACGAACCGATACGGCTGGGATAATTACACATTGTAACAAATCGTTCTGCGATATTGCAGGATATTCTAAAGAGGAGTTGATCGGGGAATACCACAGCATTCTCCGGCATCCTGATATGCCTGCCATAGCATTTAAGGGATTATGGGATACTATTCAACAAGGGAAGCGATGGCATGGGTACGTAAAAAATTTACGCAAAGATGGTGGTTTTTATTGGGTATTTGCGAGTGTCATTCCAAACGTTCGCGAAGGAAAAATTGTCGGTTATACTTCAGTACGAAGAAAACCGTCGAGAACTAGAATTCAAGAGTGCGAAGTGTTATACAAAAAACTGCTGGAAGAAGAAAAAAAATAATAGGGATATCTGAAAAATCTTAAATCACTGTCATTCCGTGGAGTTCCTGCCTGCCCCAAAGGAACACTATTGGTGTAGGCAGGGAGCAATGAGCCTACCCGTCGGCGGTCAGGGGGGAATCTCGTTTTTCCTCTCAAAAGAAAGAACAAGGTTCTTTGTTTTACTCAGAATGACAATGGGCAACCTATTTATCAAATGATTCAGTACAAATGCTTTATGGAGGAAAATAATTATGAAAGACATGATTCCTTCTGATGTATCCAAATCAGGCACCACAATACGGCACAAATATTACAACGGATTTGAACGGACACTCATTTTTACCGATATCGAAACATCATTTCCCGAAGGGAATTTAATCGTATCACGAACTGACATCGATGGGAATATCATCGGTTGTAATAAAGCCTTTTGCGATATGTCCGGATTTACAAAAGAAGAATTGATCGGCCAACCGCACTGCATTCTTCGTCATCCCGACATGCCTGCAGCCGCGTTTAAAGATTTGTGGAATACCGTCGAACAAGGGAAACACTGGCATGGATATGTAAAAAATTTACGGAAAGACGGAGGATATTACTGGGTGTATGCCACAGTTATTCCAAATGTGCGCGAGGGGAAACGGATAGGCTTTTCATCAATACGCCGACAGCCATCGCGGGTAAAAATTCAAGAGCATATTGCACTCTATAAAAAGATGAAAGCACAAGAAGCATAACACTATCGCAGACACAATACTGTTAAACTTCGTATGATCAGAAAGGAAGGAACCAATGTCATTTTTCTTTACAGTAAGCCCGGATTTTAGTCCGCTACATATTTCAGACTGGTTTCTGGTAAACACATGGCTGCAACGGAACACTGGCGAACAAATACATCTGGAATTGTTCGATGATTTTGAAAGTCAACGGAAAGTGATTGAAGAAAAAAAGGTCGATTTAATTTATTCCAATCCCTATGATGCAGCCATTTTGGTGCGCAAACATGGTTTTAAGGCGGTGGCTCGTCCACGAGATTTAACGGATGAAGCAATCATCGCCGTAGCAGCATCCAGTCCAATAACAAAAGTGGAAGATCTGAAACCTCAGACGCGGATTGCAACGACCGACGATCCGAATGTACATATGATGGCGATGATATTGATTGAACCGGCGGATTTAAGTAAAGCGAATACGGTAATTACCATTCGAGATTCGTATATGCGAGTAGCACAGGATGTAATCGGTGGTATAGCGGACGTTGGATTCTTTTTGAAATCTACCTATGATGATCTGTCGGATATCGTAAAAAAACAATTACGCCCGATTACTACCAGTCGAATCTATATGGTTCACCATGCATTACTTGTCGGGAACAACATGATCCCATTAAAGGAAAAACTGCAGCAAACGCTGGTGAAAATGTCCGCTGATCCTGAGGGAAAAAGCGCATTAGAAGCGCTGAGTTTTTCAGGATGGGATTTGCTTGAACAGGAAGATGTAGAATTTATGATCGATTTGATGGATACTTTGGTGGAAAAAGAATAACAGAAAACTGATTGGAGTGCGCCACGTATGAATGATCAACAGTATCTCGATTTCCTTAAAGTGTTGGAAAATGAATTATTGAGCTTCCGCTGGGGTTGTATCTTCGACTCACAAAAAAACGTCGCCTGTGCGGAATACGGTAATTTTCCCGTAGAGTCAAACGCCTTAGTACCAAAGCAATGCAATGATGTTTTCGAGGAAGCGATTAAATTCAGGAATGCAAGCTCCGAGCTCGTTGCCCAGGATGAACACTGGATTTTATTAATGCGCCAGTTTGCACAAAGTCCGTTGCGATGTTTTATTTTATTACGGAGTGGAGGCGTGACAACAGGATGGGCGCGTGACACTTTAAAACAAAAAATCAGGGAAAGTTCATTCACGTAAAGCATGTTCTGTTGTATATTTAGTTCTTGAATATAGGTGATCCATATGAATATTCTGCTTGTAGATGATGAAAAAGATTTGGTGATGACGCTATCCGCGATCTTGAAAAAATGGGGATACAGTGTTGTCACGGCGTCCGATGGAGTGGGAGCACAAAAAATTCTTGAAGAGACCGCTGTTGATGTTATCCTCTCCGACTTAATAATGCCGAATATGGACGGCGGAGAACTTCTTACATGGCTGAATTCCCAAAAAAAGAAACCGCATTTTATCATTATGTCTGCTTACTATAATGAAGGATTTATTAAATATTTTTCAGATCAAGGAATTACGAACATTCTCGGAAAGCCGATTCAATTCGATAAGCTTCAATCAATGTTGAAGAAGATATCAAGCAATAGCGAATCTGAGCCAATTCCACCGCAAGAAAATCTTGCGTCTATTTCACCAGAACCTGTTGTGCAAGTAAATCATTCGGTGTATGAACGTATAATGAAAGATATTTCCGAACGCCTTCCTGAAGCGAAACACATTGTTATTGTTCACCCGCAGACCGGAGCGATTTACAGTGTTGCGCCACAGAATACTGTCTTTGTTGCTTCTGACTTTTCTCGATCCACCGCCGTATTCTTTTCTGCGGTACATACGCTATGGGCTTCGGTGTGCAGTGAAAACCGTTCTCCAAAGGAAATTTTATCGTTCGGAGACGATGATATCATGGTCTATCGAAATATTGTTTCTCCTGATGTTTGTATTTATGTGGAAGCGACTACCGAAATGACCCACGGATTATTGCGTGTTACCATTGAGAATGTTATGAAAGACATTTCCTTTCCCATCCCGAAATTGGTCTAATCGATAATGGATAAACAACTCTTACGATTGGTATTTAATCAATTACAAAACGATGTTCCGGAAATAGACGGAATGAGCGTTGTAACGTCTGACGGTAAGGTCATCGAAGCGCAATGGTCCAATAATATTGAAATAGACAAGGTGGGCGCTGTCGGTTCGGCATTATTGGGATTGGGTAAGAAGGCGATCGAAATTCTCTCTCGCGGCGAATTATTGCAAGTGGTGCTACATTCAACCGAAGGGATGTTATCGGTGTACAGTGCGGGGGAGCGGTCTGTACTTATTGTTCATATGTCGAATGCTGGAAATTTAGGAATGTTAAATCTCTATGCACGGAAAGCAGCATCCACCATTGCCGAACAAATGCGGAATGAAGAGTTGTGATCGATCAAATAACAAAATTTGTCAATGTTCTCAATGCTGCTGCTGATGGAACGCCGCACAAAGTGATATTCTCGCTTCGTAAGTTCCCTTCCACCACAGAATATATTCTAATTGGTGATCGCCTGCTCTATAATAAAAATATTAAATTGTTCCATAAAATATTACGAGATCTGTTATACGGTACTCTGGATGTGACATGTACCCCTATCGGGAGTTTGGGAGCCGAACCGATCTTATTTTTTGATATTCACCAATTTGTGTGGGAAACTGTCAATAGAATATCCGATGATGATATCGAGGCAATTTGTAAAGATATCGATTCAGTTACCGTTTCGAAAACCAAACACCCAGTGAAAGATTTTTCTTTGTTTTCCCGCGATAGCGTGGACAGCATTGTCGTTTTTTATTTTCAAGTAATCCCAAAACCGGTTCGAATGTTTTTAGAAGATTTTGAAACAACAAAACGAGTGCATTATTACCGTAGTTTAATCAGGATGGCACTGCTAGATTACATTAAACTTGAAGTGATATCACATCCAGTACCAGAACCGACATCTTCCGCTGTCACCGAGCGAACAGGTACCACACAATCTCCGCTTGCTTTATTGGAGATAAATCTACCAAAAGTTGAACCGATGAAAGTGAAAGACATCATACCGCCAAAAACTGTGAGGGAGGATATCGGTACAATACCAATCGTGATAGAAAAACAAATTGAGACCCTTCTGCAGGGAAAAACTTCTGAGCCGGCACCTCTCGTTCCCGTAGATCAAATAAGTGACGGAACCAGAAAAAAGGTAAGTAAAGTGCGAATTGAAAATTTGAGAAAAATATTGCAGAATATAAAACAATTATGAATAATGAATCCAAAAACACCGCATATTTCAAATTGGTCATATCCGGATCGGTGAATTCTGGGAAAACGACTTTTGTAAAAACCATTAGTGAATTTGATCCTATAACGACCGACGAATATGCGACGGAAGAGAATGTAAAAGTTCTGAAGGGGCAGACGACGGTGGCAATGGATTACGGTAGGAGAACAATCGACGAAGACGTTGTTCTTCATATTTACGCCACGCCGGGACAGGAACGGTTTAACTTTATGTGGGATGTTCTTGTTGAAGGAGCTTTCGGCGTAATATTTTTGGCGGATAGTACGGATTTAGATAGTATTTCGAATACAAAAAAAATCATCAAATATTTTTCCGAAAAATTTAATCTTCCGTATCTTTTATGTGTTACAAAACTCGATATGCCCGTAAGCATTGACTATAAAGAGGTACTGAAATTGATCGATAAACAAGATCTCTTTGCTATACCATGCAACACCACACAAAAAGAAGATGTCCGAACCGCATTGATTGCTTTGTTGAGTCTGGCTATTGACAAAGCAGCCGCACAAACGTAATTTTCAACTTACATTCGCACACACGCCATTTACAGCTTGGTATTTCCCAATTCTTGTCATAGCTATCCAAAATAAAACCCTTATTGACAAAAATTTATCGAAACAAGTGGATTTATAGATGATATTTTATGTTGAGAAACGTAAGCCCTCCCCTACATTTCTTACAGTGTTGGATGAGATGTGTGATGGAGCGAAATTTAGGAGGATTGAGTGAGCTTTTTCTCCCCCTACCAAGGGGGAGATACAAAGGGGGGGCTGAAATCATGAAGGGACTTTTGATGGCGTTTTTTGCCATCTACGGGCAAGTGCGAAGGGGATTCATCGCGCACGTTAAATTTCGCTAGGGGTTCTTTTGCTTCTTTTTTTTCCCCGTCAAGAAAAGAAGGAATAAGTTTTTCTCTTTTATGATTTATTTTGGACAATATGAATTCTTATTATAGTTGAAGTATGGTACCGAATCGAATCGATGCTCTACAATTGATGCGTGAATATACGCTCAACGAGAGTCTCCGGAAACATATGCTCTGTGTCGAAACGGCAATGAGAGCGTATGCAAAAAAGCATCACCAGGACGAGGAATTATGGGGTATCACCGGGTTGCTGCATGATTTCGATTATGAACGCTACCCGAATCCTCCCGAACATCCGATGAAAGGGAATGAAATATTGTCGAGATTGGAATATCCGGAAGAGCTGCGCATCGCGATAGTAGGGCATGCTTCGTACACCGATGTGCCTCGTGAATCACTTCTTGCAAAAACACTGTTCGCATGTGATGAACTTTGTGGTTTTATTGTTGCGTGTTCATTGGTTAAACCGGATAAAAAAGTCGCTTCAGTTGAAGTGAGTACCGTGCGGAAAAAAATGAAAGACAAAGGATTTGCGAGAAATGTAAGCAGGGAAGATATTGTTAAAGGGGCCGGAGAACTTGGAATTGAATTGGACGTACATATTGCTTTTGTCATTGAAGCATTGCGGATGAATGCCAGGGATCTTGGATTATAACGGTTGAAACTCTTCTTTAATTATCACGTAACAATTGTTCATGCGTCCCATAATCCACCACCAACTCTAGAGGAATTCTATGAAAACGTTTCTTTATTTCATTCTTGCTGCAATGACTATCTGTTTTCCATCCTTTTCCCAGGATAAGGATACAGACGATCAGGATACAGATTCTGACCGTCCCAGATATTCTTATTGGGATAGAGCAAAACTTGGAGGTGCTGGTGGAGTTACTCCGATTGTGGGTGTCTTCGATAATAAAGAAATTGATGTCTATCTCAAAGGAGCAGGACTTCCGACTCTCGGTTCCGATCCGTTATATTTGATCGGCGGAGAAGGATACGGGTATATTATGTTTCTGCGGAATGTGCGTATGGGTGGATTCGGAGCCTCTGGAAATAAAACAGTAAATACCATTCAAAACGATTCGCTCGGGAAAAGTTTGAAAAAGGAAGTCGATTATGACGTTTCCTATGGCGGTTTCCTTATTGATTACGTTCAACCGATTGCATACCGGTTGGATATTGCCATAGGGGCATCAATTGGCGGAGGAGAGGTGAGTCTTACAATGCGGAGAGATGATGGAAATTTCAAACACTGGAATTCACTATGGACGGAATACGGAGATCAATATGCAAAGACCACAAGTTATACCAGGCGTGTTAGTGGAACATTTGTTACGTTCAATCCTCGCGTGAGTATTGAATATACGATGCTGACGTGGTTGCAAATACGGATCGGTGCAGGGTATCCGATGATGTTTTCGCAAGAATGGAAACTGGATGACAAATATGAAATTAGCGCCGTACCGGCGAAAATAAAATTGAATGGTTATACAATAAATGCAGGCATCATGTTCGGATTTTTTGGCTGGTAGAATTCCTTCCGCGTGTGTAAAACAACAATGTCACGTCCGGCACGACGTGACATTGTTGTTTTCAGTAATTTCAGTTCCAGAACTACTTCCTAGATGACTTCGGTGGGTAAAAAATACAAAGGCCTCATCGAATCATAACGACCGCTGAATGAGTAGAAACATATTCAACAGCGTTTATAACTTCTCAAACCGTGCTTGGAAAAACCGGAGATATTTCGGTTCGTAGATCATTTTCAAACCTTTCACTGTTGCTCTATTCTTCCACACTTCATACACCGATTCCACCGTTACATCACAATGTGCCTGTGTATACACACGGCGGGGGAATGTGAGCCGGACCAATTCAAGTTTCGGAAAATAGTGATCGCCCGTTTCTTTGCTTCTTCCAGCGGAAACGATGCCTCGTTCCATGGCTCGAATGCCAGAATCAAGATACAGTTCTGCTGCGAGTGTCTGTGCAGGAAATTTCAATTGTTCCAATTGCGGATAGAACTTTTTTGCGTCAAGGAATATTGCATGTCCGCCAATCGGCCGAACGATGGGGACTCCAAGTTCAATTAATCTGTTTCCGACATATTCTACCTGCCCGATGCGTGCCTGCAAATGATTGAATTGACACGCTTCTTCGATACCGCGGGCCATTGCTTCCATATCACGCCCTGCCAAACCGCCATAGGTATGAAGTCCTTCATACACCACCACCATATTGCGCGCTTCTTCAAAGACATCATCGTCATTCATTGCAAGAAATCCTCCGATGTTGACAAGAAGATCCTTTTTACCGCTCATTGTTGCAGCATCGGAATACGAACACATTTCCAATAATATCTCTTTAATTGTTTTTTTCTCGTACCCTCGTTCCCGTATCTTAATGAAGAATGCATTCTCCATCGCACGCGTAGCATCGAACACCACTTTAATGTTATTCTTCGAGGCAAGTTGGTACACCGATCGCAGATTCTCCATTGAGATAGGTTGTCCGCCTGCCATGTTCACCGTGGCACCAATGGTAATATAGGCAATTTTTTCTGCTCCAACTCGCTTGATCAATGCTTCAAACTTATTTAAGTCGACATTTCCCTTGAATGGATGTTCGGCTTGTGCATCATGTGCTTCATCAATGATCACGTCGACAAATGTGCCGCCGGAAAGTTCCTGATGGAGGCGCGTGGTCGTGAAATACATATTCCCTGGAACGTATTGTCCCGGTTTGATCAGAATATGTGAGATCAAATTTTCAGCACCGCGGCCTTGATGGGTGGGAACGAGATACTTATAACCGTAATATTCTTTCACCATTCGCTCAAGGTTATAATAATTTTCACTTCCGGCATACGCTTCGTCTCCCAGCATCATTCCTGCCCACTGGTAATCGCTCATGGCATTCGTGCCGCTGTCTGTCAGTAGGTCGATATACACATCTTTTGATTTGAGAAGAAAAGTATTGTACCCTGCTTCCCGAATGGTTATTTCACGTTCTTCTCGGGTTGTCATCCGCAGCGGTTCGACTGATTTAATTTTGAACGGCTCCGCCCAGGATCGTCGCTTTATCGTATCCATTGTTGCTCCTTGTTCATTGATTTTAGGGGGTGATTTTGTTACTTTCAAATGAATTGCACGGACAAATATAGGTAAGATGCGCCGTGGAAACAATTCATAAATCGAACTACAAAAGCTATCGTTATACAAATACGATCCTTCCACGCAGTGCAGAAGCAAAACGAATCCGACATTGATAACGGTGACTTTTTGCTTTGAGTATTTAGCGCGGAACAATCAGGATATTGACCGAATAACATTAAGGCGAGCATCGCAGCTCGAAAAGGAAACTATGACAATTGACGGAACGTGGGTGGCGATCGGCGCCGAATTAGGCGGACAACACATTGACGATGATTATCTTTCAGTAATTACGTTAACAATCTCCAGCAACCAATGCGAGATCCATATTGGCGGAAATACAGATAAAGGCACGCTTAAATTTATTCCGTATGTGGTTCCCATGGCATTCGATTTTACCAGTACTGAAGGACCGAACACCGGGAAAATATTTAAAGCGATTTATAAAACCGCCGGTGGATTTCTTGTAGTATGTTACAACATCACAGGCGGTGACCGGCCGAAGGTATTCCTTTCCAATCCGGAAAACCAATTTTATCTTGTTCGGTATAAACG
>JALNZH010000024.1 GCA_023229405.1 Bacteroidota bacterium | reverse complement strand
CACCGGCAAAATGCAAGGAAATTTGAATGCCTCTCCCGTAAATATGGATCTCACAGAGATCTATCTTCTTGATGCGATGGTGCAGGGGATTAAAGCGGCGGTTTCACAGTTCCTGGTCTTTCAATTTTCATTGCCGTCGTATACTGTGAAGGATGTTGTGAAGGCGATTGACCAGGACAATACGTCGTTCTTCGTGCTGGCAACGGACGGAAGAGCACACAGTGCCAATGTAAAAAACGGTATGCTGAACATGATATCAAAAATTCGCAGCGGTATTGATTTCTTGAAAGCGGAGACCGATGCTCAAAGCGATGATATCATTAAACTGAATAGCACGGGTAAAAACTCTGTTGTGACAAAAGATCTTGATACAGCATTAGCCTATTTGAAAAAAGCAGAAGATGCGTTGAAGACCGGCTTTTCCATAAATGTTAAAGGGGCGGACAGCGTCGGGAACGATTATACGCTCGAAGTACATCTCTACAAATTGTTCGACAATCCCCCCAACAATCCGAAGAAAGAATGGTTGCCGCCGTATACGGTGGACACCACAGCCAATGGAAAGGACATTCTGTTTAGATGGACACAGAAAGATTATCTTTCGTTTAAATTCCCCGATCCGACCTTGGGCGGTGTGTTCCCCAAAATGACGAACGATATGTTGAAACGGCTTCTGGAAATAGATGAAGAATTTGCTTGGAAAGTGTATTTGAATGTGAATAATTATGACCAGGCTTCACTTGCAACAATGTCGGCTCGGCTTCAAGTCGGCGCAAAATCGTACTTCCATAAACAGAATCGTTGGTCAAATTCAGATCCGGTATGGTGGGGCGGCCGCGATTTTCGGTTCTTCGTGGTAGATCAGACGGTCGGCAATGCACAAGTATTTGTTACGTTGAATGGTGTTGAGAAAGAATTATCGTTTAACCAACAGATACAGGTCAGTCCCAAAGAATATACTTATATGAATGCCAACGTAACCCCGGCGCCTCAAAATGTGACGGTAAAAATGGACTCAATATATACATATTATCCTTTTTATGGATACCAAAAGATTATTAAGGTCAGTTTTGCTAGAAACTCGGATTATTATTACAGCAACTACTATAACATTGACCGAGATAGTACATCAACGGGTTTTTTGCCGTATGCGAAGGAATATTTTTCTAGCGAATATTTGAACGGAGAATATTATTTCTACTATCGGGACATGAATTTTGTTGCCAAAAAGACGTATAAATACCGTCTTTCACCGTTATACACAGATTATTATTGGGGATATCTGCCCGATAATTATTCCAATACGGTTATCATTACCACGCCATAATGTTTTTGTATAAAATTTTAAAACGGAAGGTCGAGCAATGGGCCTTCCGTTTTTGTATTTTTTTTGCTGTCGCGTACGGTCAGGAACTGGATTCTGTCAACCAGATACAGGTGCAGGGCGGGATGGAATATTTCGACATCGTATCTCAGGAAACCGCTAATTCTTCATCAGAGTTTTTTTTTCGGAGAAGTTTCCTCCAAACGTCCTACAGTTATGCTCTCGACACGTTCACCGTTGGAATTCACTCACAGCGATTGTACGGACAATATACCAATTCTTCTTCGTTATGGACGTTCTCTCTCAATCACGATTTCAATTATCTTCGAGGTTCTTGGAGTAGTGCCTGGTCCTTTGTCGGATACACCGCGGTTGTTTGGATTCCGCAGGTGAACAACATCCGCCCGGCATTTTCCGCCTCTGTCCGATTGCAACCGTTCGGAGAGCGATTTACCGGTGAATTTGGTTATGCATCGGGATTGGAACGAGTCGCCTCGACAATATCGTTTTTAGATTTTGTTGTGCCGCTCGGTGAAGATATTGCGGATGACCGACGATATTTTTCCATTGCTCTGCTGCCTGCGGATAATCTTCGGTTATCATTTTCGGCAAACGAACAACGCAGCGGGTCACATAACGAGAAGAAAGAATTTTCCTCGGAATATTCGGGCACTTCGTTCGGCAGGGAAGTGGCTTTTGATTATCGTCCTGCCGTGGAATGGGGTGTCACCGGTCTTCTTTCGATCCGCGAACAACGTCCGACAATTCGATTGATGAAATACGATCTGATGTTTGCTGAATTTCCGCTCGGTATGTTTTCCCATTATCATGCCAGCATCGGCATGTCTGCGACATTCTTCAGTCGGCGGTATTTCTTTTCGGCGGAACGTGATGAAGTGAAGATAACTGAAAACGGTATTATTCAGTCGTGGCCATTTACCTCGCTGGCGGCATCGGTGATTGTGAACCGGTTTTTGTTTGACCTTCAGGGGTCGCTGGTGCAACATCACGTGTCGGTGCGGACATCGTTTCGGTTCAACAACATGTCTGTCACTCCTTTGATATCATACCATCAGATAGTTCCGGATTACACGCTCAAACACTGGCAGCCGCAATATTTTGTCTTCGGGATAAAAAATTTAACCATCGATCGATCCACGATAGCTGAAACGCATCTTGCGAAAGCGGAAATTACTGTGGAATATGGTGTGTGGAATGGAAAAGCAACGCTTCGTTTGGAACAATATGCACCGTTATACATCCGCTATAACAGTTCTCCATCACTGTCCGACGATGGAACTCGCCGGTTGTATTCGGAAAAAAAGAATAAGATAGATGGAGGCAGATATATTGGATTGACCTTTTCGTATTGAACTGAGAGCGGGAAAATTTCATCCACAGTGAAGAATAAAAAGTCTTCTGCAGTTCACAGCAAATTATAGTCATGTCTCCGTGCAGCATAGTTTGCATCCCCACGAAAATCTCAGTATCTTCATGGAAATACCACCACAAAAAGCGGCGTTGACCGCTTTTTTTATCCCCGAAAACGAAGAAATTGTGCTATGGCGAACAATATCGTTATTAAACCTGAAGAAATCATCGAAACTATCGATTCTATTCCCAAAACGCTCCCGGTTTTGCCGTTGCGAGACGTAGTCATTTTTCCCTATATGATCTTCCCGGTACTTGTTGGCCGCGAGTCTTCACTGCGGGCGGCAAACCATGCGTTGGAAAACAATAAGTTTATTTTTCTGGTATCGCAAAAGGATCCGGCAGTGGAAGAACCGGGAAAAGAAGACATTTATTCAGAAGGAACGATCGCAAAAATTGTTCAGATATTGAAACTTCCCAACAATCTGATGAAGATTTTGGTAGACGGGACAATACAGGGAACGATTGCGGAATTTTTGCCGAACGACAAGTTTATGATGGCAGAAATTTCAACGACAATTCAACCCGAAGATAAATCGACGGAAATGGATGCTATCGTTCGTCATGCATCATCGTTGTTCGCCGAATATGTCCGGGCCAACCGGAATATTCCTCCGGAAGCGCTGGCGGCATTCGAAAATATTAAGGATGTGCAGCGCCGGCTCTATTATATTGCCGCGAACATCCTGCAGACCGTAGAGATCAAACAGAAAATTCTCAAACTGAACGTGCTGAAGGACCAGTATCTGGAAGTGATCAGAATTCTCAATTCGGAAATCTCTATCCTGAAAATTGAACGGGAGATTGATACGAAAGTCCATGAGAATATCCAGAAGACGCAGCGGAAATATTTTATCCAGGAACAGATTAAAATTCTGCAGGATGAACTGGGAGATGAAGAGGGAACTCCTGAACTGGCGAAACTGAAAGAGGATATCGAAAAATCCGGCATGACGAAGGATGCATACGATAAGGCCATGGAGGAGTTCAATAAACTGAAGAAAACTTCATCCATGTCACCGGAGTTTGGCGTGATACGAAATTATCTGGATTGGCTCCTCAGTCTGCCGTGGAAGAAAAAAACGAAAGATGATCTTGAAATTGATCATGTAAAGCAGATTCTGGATGAAGATCACTATGGTCTGGAAAAACCGAAAGAGCGTATTCTGGAACATATAGCTGTGTTGAATCTGGTGAAAGAGATGAAAGGCCAGATTCTGTGCCTTGTCGGTCCTCCCGGTGTTGGGAAAACTTCTCTGGCAAAATCAATTGCCCGTGCGCTTGGTCGAAAATTTGTCCGCATGTCGCTTGGCGGCGTCCGTGATGAAGCGGAGATCCGCGGCCATCGCAGAACATATATCGGTTCAATGCCCGGAAAGATTATTCAGTCCATGAAACGCGCCGCCGTCATCAATCCGGTCATCTTAATGGATGAGATCGACAAGATGAGTATGGATTTCCGCGGAGATCCGTCGAGTGCGCTGCTTGAAGTGCTCGATCCGCAGCAGAACAACACCTTCAACGATCATTACCTGGAAGTGGATTACGATCTTTCCAAAATAATGTTCATCACTACAGCGAACGTACGGTATCAGATTCCACTGCCGCTGCTGGACAGGATGGAAGTGATTGAGCTTTCCAGCTATCTGGATTTCGAAAAGAAAGAGATCGCAAAACGGCATATCGTCCCTCGTCTCATCACCGATCACGGTATGACATCAAAAGAGATCGAAATAAAAGACGAAGCCATTCAGAAAATTATTACAGAATATACACGCGAAAGCGGCGTCCGCAATCTGGAACGTGAGATCGCCTCGGTATGCCGTAAAGCGGCAAAAGAGACGGTGATGGCGAAACAGAAGAATGGAAAAAAGAAACAACCTCATCTGGTGGTCGACGAGAAGAAGATCGAAGTGTATCTTGGTGTTCCGAAATACAGGAACAAGGAAGCGGATAAAAAGCCGCAGATTGGTTCGGTGACCGGATTGGCGTGGACGAGCGTGGGAGGCGATATACTGCATGTGGATGTGACGTTGATGAATGGTGCGGGAAAACTGACGTTAACAGGCCAGCTGGGCGATGTGATGAAAGAGTCCGCCCAGGCGGCGCTCAGTTTTATCCGTTCGAACGCGAAGCGACTGAAATTGAATCCGACATTCTTCCGAAAACACGAGATCCACATCCATTTACCGGAAGGGGCGATTCCGAAAGACGGTCCCTCTGCCGGAATTACGATGACAATGGCAATGATTTCCGCGATCAGCGGTAAACCGGCCCGCGCCGATGTGGCTATGACCGGCGAAATTACACTGCGCGGCGAAGTGCTGCCGATCGGCGGATTAAACGAAAAACTGCTTGCCGCAAAGCGGGCAGGTATTAAAATTGTGTTAATTCCATCGGAAAACACCAAAGATCTTACAGAGATTCAGCAGAGCGTGAAAGAAGGATTGAAGATCATCCCGGTAAGTAGAATCGAAGATGCATTGCCTATTGTATTCGGGAAAAAATAAAGCGATAAAAATTCCCGTAAATTGAAACAGAAAAAAAGAAATAACCCTGTTTCAAAATAGATGTTGTCATTGCTTTGCCATTCTTTCGTCTACGCTCAGCATTGTCTCGCAATGACCGTTGCAATTTAGTTTTCAAATAAATTTTTTACACTGCTCCATTGATTTCACTACCTTAACCAACGATGAATTACCAAGTAACAGCACGAAAATGGCGGCCGATGGTGTTCGATGACGTCATCGGACAATCGCACGTGTCGGATACGCTCCGCAATGCGCTCACACAGAATCGTCTTGCGCATGCATTTATTTTCAGCGGAACGCGTGGCTGCGGAAAAACCACAACCGCCCGTATTCTTGCCCGTGCGGTAAACTGTTTGAATCCGAAAAATTTTGAACCATGCAACGAATGTGAAGTCTGTAAAGAGATCATCGAAGGACGTTCACTGGATGTCATCGAGATCGACGGAGCATCGAACCGCGGTGTTGATGAAATCCGCAATCTCCGGGAATCAGTGCGGTATGCGCCGACGCGAGGAAAGAAAAAAGTGTATATCATCGACGAAGTGCATATGCTCACGAAAGAAGCCTTTAACGCGCTTCTGAAAACACTCGAAGAACCCCCCTCACACGTCCTTTTTATCTTTGCAACGACTGAACTTCATAAAGTTCCGGCAACGATTCTTTCTCGGTGTCAACGGTACGATTTCCGTCGGATCGGACTGGAAGAGATTGTCGGACGGCTGAAATATATTGCGAATGAAGAGAAGATCACGATTGACAACGATTCGCTGTTAATCATCGCCAAAAAAGGGGATGGTTCCATGCGCGATGCGCAAAGCATTTTTGACCAGGTGGTATCGTTCTGCGGAATGACGATTGATGCCAAACAGGTCGGCAATGCGCTGAATATCGTTGATCAGGATTTGTACTTCCGTGTTTCCGACGTGCTTCGTTCAAACGACACTTCGGCAGCGCTCGATCTGGTGAAGGATGTGATCAACAGCGGGTTTGACATCAAGGAATTTGTGTCTGGCTTGACCGAACATTTTCGTAACATGCTTGTCGCAAAAACGACGAACTCCACGACACTGATTGAAGAGTCGGAAATGCATCGAAAAAAATATGTTGCGGATTCCGCGTCATTCTCACTGCAAGATATTCTGCGTATTCTGAAAATCACTTCGGATACGGAAGGGGCAATACGGTACAGTTCACAGCCACGGTTCAAACTGGAAGTAATGATGATCCAGTTGACGAAGATGGAACGCTCCGTGAAGATCGACGAACTGTTGACCAGTATTGATGATCTGAAAAAAAAACTTCATTCTGAAGTGCCGCCGGTGTTTCACAGCGCACCAAGTGAACCGATACGCGCCCGAACCGTTGAAGCTCCCAAGCCGACAGAAGCAGTTCGTGAACGCATCGCTGCTACCCAGCCCAAATTTGTTGTCCAGGATACCCAGCCCCGGTACACCTCTGCATCATCCGTAAAAGGATCATCGGATGATCAGCCGCAGAAAACAGCGCCGGTTCAAGCACCGGTACACGTATCGATAATGGATGTTCAACAGCAATGGACGACAATCGTTGATTCGATGCGGAAGAAAAAAATATCTGTCGGCACCATTCTCGGAGAAACAACGCCGATTGACGTTGCCAACGGTACTTTGCAGATTGCCTGCGGCGACGATTTCCATCGCGGAACACTCTTCCGCAATAAGGAGATTCTTGCAGAGACGATCAATTCGATATTACACTCCAGGCTTCGCATTGATCCAATACTGCAGGAACCGGGTATCCAAGAGAACAAACCATCACTTTTGCAAACACCGGTTGCTGCGCCAATTCCTAACCTAACACGACCCGCCGTCGTCAATGTGGATGATCACCCTCTCGTTAAGAAATTGTACTCCGATTTTGGAGCTGAACGGACTTAACAATATTTTTAAATAATGCGTAACTCGTGCCTGAAGCCATCTCAAAAACACCTAATCGTTGTCATTTCGAATCCGCTTTAGCGGGAGAGAAATCCCGGTTTTGACTTCAATTCATACTTGTCCAAAATAATTACAGATAATTGGAAAACACATACTCTCTTCTTTTCTTGACGGAGTTCCAAAGGAATGGCGTACACGAATTAAACATTTCAAGGCGGCACAAGAAAAGAAGCAAAAGAATTTCGTGCGAAATGTATCGCGCGCGATGAATCCCGTTCGGTCATGTCCATTGATGGCGCTCATTACGTCATCAAACGTCCCGTCATAATTTCAGACCCCCGCTGTATCTCCCCCCTTGGCAGGGGGGAGAAAAATCTCGCTCACTTCTCCGAACTTTCGTTCCCCCCCCCACATCTCATCCAACACTGTAAAAAATGTACGGGAAGGCTTACTTTTCTCAACATAAAATATCTTCCGTAAATCCACTTGTTTCGATAAATTTTTTTCAATAAGGGTTTTATTTTGGACAGCTATGTTAATGGACAATTGTACTGGAAGGGAATGAAGATTCATTCGTTTGTTAATTTTGTTGAGGATGAAAAGCAAAGTTTGTAAGTTACATAACAATGGAAAAGAAAATTATCATAGTATTGGTTTTTGTTCTGTCGGTTGTTGTCACCGCACAACAGAAAATTCTTATCCCGATGGATGTGAAGCAGACGAACCATCTAAAAGCGTACGGCATCGCTTTCTGGACGCTGGAAAAAGGGGTGGAGATCGATTGGCTGTTGAACTACCGAGGAGGATCGTTCATGGTAGATAATGTAGCGCTGGTAGTGAACGAATGCCGGATTCGCGGTGTGGCGTTCGAGCAGATCAGTGGAGCATCTGCAGCGCACATTCTCGGCGAGATCGCCAGTGAGAACAATAATATGGATGTTGTCCGTCTGGAAAAAGCACCAAAGGTTGCCGTGTATGTACCACCGGGATTCAAACCGTGGGATGATGCTGTGACTCTTGCGTTGGAATATGCGGAGATTCCGTACACAAAATTATGGGACACCGAAGTGCTGCAGGGAAAATTGTCCGAGTTCGACTGGCTTCATCTTCATCATGAAGATTTTACCGGGCAGTACGGAAAATTTTATGCTTCACACCGAAATTCTCCCTGGTATATAGAACAGCAACTGAGTTACGAAAAAACTGCCCGCGAACTCAGATTCAAAAAGGTGGCAGAACAAAAAAAATCTGTCGCACGTACCATTCGTGATTATGTTGCAGGCGGTGGATTTATGTTCGCCATGTGCGCGGCAACGGACAGTTATGACATAGCGCTGGCGGCGGACAATGTAGATATCGCCGAAACGATGTTCGACGGCGACCCGGCGGATAGAAATGCACAGCAGAAGTTGGATTTTTCAAAATCGTTTGCCTTCCAAAATTTTACGCTGGAAATGAATCCGTTCCGTTACGAGTTTTCCGATATCGATAATCCTCCCAGCGATCCGGTTCCGCTTCGCGATCCTAATTCCGATTATTTTACGCTATTCGAGTTTTCTGCGAAATATGACCCGGTTCCGACCATGCTCACACAGAACCATGTGAGCATTGTGAAAGGATTTATGGGACAGACGACCATGTTTAAAAAATCGCTGATCAAACCGAGTGTTATCACACTCGGCGAACGGGAAGGATCGGACGAAGTTCGTTACATTCATGGAAATTATGGACGGGGCACGTTTACATTCTATGGCGGCCATGATCCCGAAGATTATCAGCACGCCGTCGGTGACCCTCCTACGGACCTAAATCTGCATAAAAATTCACCCGGGTATAGAATTATTCTGAATAATATTTTATTCCCGGCAGCGAAGAAAAAACTGCAGAAGACATAACGCTGTTACTCTTGATGGTTCCTTAATTTGTAGTTTAAGAATCGGTATGTTCGAACATTTTGCACATTCATCTAAAATCTATATTTTTACATCGGTTCATACTTGTCCAAAATACATCATACAAGAGAAAAACTTATTCCTTTTTTTCTTGACGGGGTTCCGAAGGAAAGCCGACAATGTATAAAGATTTGGTCGGCACAAGAAAAGAAGCTAAAGAACCCCTTGCGAAATGTAACGCGCGCGATGAATCCCGTTTGCACCTGCCCGTAGATGGCAAAAAACGCCATCAAAAGTCCCTTCATGATTTCAGACTCCCCTCTGTATCTCCCCCTTGGTAGGGGGAGAAAAAGCTCACTCAATCCTCCTAAATTTCTCTCCCTCCCACATCTCATCCAACACTGTAAGAAATGTAGGGGAGGGCTTACTTTCTCAACATAACATATCTTCCATACATCCACTTGTTTCGATAATTTTTTTCAATAAGGGTTTTATTTTGGATAGCTATGACATCGGTTCTTCAATAAGAGGACCGTTTTTCCACCAAGTTCCGTAACCAGGAAAACCTCCGCATATCGGCGCGCGAAATAAGTTACTACCACCAGCTGTACCTCTCTTTGTACGCCTCAATTTTCCTTACGAAATCATTTTATCATTCGTGGCATCATCATGTCCAGGGTCGAGTGATATTTCTCGCGAAGGAATTCTATGCACACTATTTCATTTACCGGAGTGTCATTTCAATATGAATCTTCACCAGAACCGGTTTCTGCCGCTCGTTCATTTTTCCTCGTCATCTGCTTGTTTGGGACGAATCGGTAAACTATATTGACATCGAATCTAAAGAGCAGATTGAATCCGTCATTCTTGAAGAACTGCCGACCATGTTGTTTGTGGAGCACGATAAAACATTTATTGATTCAGTGGCAACAAAAAGCATTCAAATCCCGGTAGTCTCATGAAACCGTCAATAACGCTTGTCATAGCTGTTTATAATACTGTCGATGCCCTTCGCTACATTTTTGTCGCATTATCGCGTCAATCGTTCCGAGATTTCGAAGTAATCATCGCCGACGATGGATCCGGATACGGAATTGCCGCCGTGGTGAATGATGCAAAACAGCGATATTCGTTTACTATCAAACATTTGTGGCATGCGGATAAAGGGTGGCGGAAGAACACAATGTTGAATTATGCTATTCATGCGTCTTCTTCCGAATATCTTGTGTTTATCGACGGTGATTGCATTCCAGCAGAACATTTTCTGGAAGATCATTATACACATAGGGAACATGGGAAAGTTCTACTGGGCCGGAGAGTGGAACATGGAAAACGGTGGGCGGAATCCCTAACAATGGATAAAATTACTACCGGTGTATTTGAACGATATTCGATAACGGATCTGTTGGATGCACTTTCCGGCGCTTCGGCTCGCCTAGAACATGGTATCAGAATCACGAATCCTTTCCTCCGCTCACTTACCGAAAAATCATCCGGAATGCTCGGCAGTAATTTCTCCACGTTTCGGGATCATCTGATTGCTGTGAACGGATTTGACGAATTGTATACCGGACCGGGATTCGGCGAAGATACCGACATTTTTTATCGCCTGAATCTGATAGGAGTTTCCGGCAAATCACTTCGAAACCTTGCCGTTCAATACCATCTCTGGCATCCACTTACAAGAGTTTCTGATAAAAACCGTCTGCGGTTTGAACAGATGATGGTCTCGAAAACTTCGAAATGTAAAAACGGACTAGTCCGTCTGAGGTGATTTTTTTTAACTATTTTCAATTGTTTGTCAAAACTGTTCCCCGTATACTGTTGCACTAAAATATTGTATGGAGTCTCTACATGAAATATCTGTCTTATTTTGTCCTGTTATTCCTCGTTTTCTCTTTCGCATCGGCACAATCTCTGGTTACAATACAGTCATCGAGTCCAAAAAGCGGAGAACGTATTACGGTTGCGTACGATCCCCGTTCCGCCGGAGCAGTTCATACGAATGCAACCACACTCTATGCGGTAGCAGTGTTTTGGCATATTGAGGAAAGATCGACCATGCTGGAACAGAAAATGGAACGTTCGGGCGATCAATGGATGACATCGTTTGTCATCGAAGATCCGAAGGCGGTCAGTTTTTCTCTTCGATTTGAATCCGAGGATTCTATTGACAACAATCAGGGTGCAGGATGGACAATATTGTTGTCTGGGAAGAACGGGAAACCGGTGAAGGGAGCTCAGTTCATGCAGGCAATAATGCGACTTCAGAAAGATTTTATGGGATTTATCCGGCAACAAGATACGCTGATGGCAATTTCGTTGTTGCGCGCTGAATTGGCAGCGTATCCCGATCAATGGAGTGCGCGTACGTTGTTGTGGTCCATTGAAATGAAGCAGTCGCCGGGCGAGAAGACAAAAAAGCGGATCGCAAAAGAACTGGATGCAATCTATACCAAACAAAAAAACAATGAAGAAGCAGTTCGCACTCTTCTTTCGGCGTTCCGGTTAACAGATCAATCCAAAAAAGCAGAGACGATTGAAGCGACATGGCTGAAGAAAAACCCGACAGGAGTCATTGCCGAAATGAAAGCGTTGCAAAAATTCCGGGATGAACATGATCAGACAAAACGGGCAGCGTTGGCGGCGCAGGTAGTGGAACAGTTTCCCGTAAAGCCGGGCATGGAACAGATGTTCCTTTCCGCGTTTCTTCGGGTAAAGGAGTATCAACAAGCGGTCACATTTATCGGTAAGTATCCGGATGTTTCACCCAATTTTTATAACAGTATTGGATACGGATTGATCAACGAAGGAGAACAGATAGCGCTCGGAGTTTCTATTGCAAAACAGGGACTGGACCGTATACCGGCCGGCGATGTTCGCACGACTGTTGATTTACTCGGACAGAATCGATCCTCATGGAAAGAAAATAATCAATACCTGCGTGGTATGATCGGCGATTCGTACGGCGAAGGATTGATGAAACTGGGAAAATATTCGGAAGCAGAATCGGCTCTGGAAGAATCACACACGATGATGCAGGGTGATGATCCGGATAATAATGCGCGCTTGGCAGAATGTTACGTGAAGAACAACAAACACGCCAAAGCGGTCACGTTATCGTATTCCTCTCTTGTAAAAGGAAAGGGAAGTCCGCAATTGATTGAACAGTATAAAACGGCGTACAGTACTGTGAATGGTTCAATTGTGGGTTTTGATTCCGTGATGAATGCGGCAAATATTGAGATGAGAAATGAATTGCGCGCAAAATTGAAAAAAGAAATAGTGGAAAAACCTTCAGTTGATTTTGAACTGAAATCCATTGATGGATCGATAGTGAAACTTTCCGAACTGAAAGGAAAAGTTGTCGTGCTCGATTTCTGGGCAACGTGGTGCGGTCCGTGCCTTGCATCATTCCCATCATTGCAGAAGATTTATGATCGGTATAAAGACAATCCCGATGTGATGATTCTTACCATGAATACATGGGAGAGAGTACCGCCGACGGAACGGGAGCAGCATGTGAAAACGTTTATGGAAAAAAATAAATATACATTCCCCGTATTGTTTGATACGGATCTTGTGTTCCAATATGGAGTTGACGGTATACCAACGAAGTTTATTCTTGATAAAAACGGCATGATCAGATTTAAGGATATCGGATTCGGCGGCGGAGAAGAGATGGAAGTAAAAATGGAGCTCCAATTCGAAATGCTGCTTGGAGCGGCGGTTTCTACAAAATAATAGTGTTTGCAAATTCTCATGGAAAAGCCGGATCTTACAATCCGGCTTTTCCATGAGAGGGCAACAATAATACGCAATATGCACCGTTTACCGAGCGTCTGCCGCCATTCACCGAAATTCCACCAACTATCGCTAGAATTTCGAGTATGTTTATGCAGTTCATTAAACAGAAAGGAAAGTATCATGGACACAATTCGCCGCCGTTTCAGCGCACAGGATGCTGTTGTGGGAAGTATGTTGATCCTCTTCGGCATAATCATGCTGCTTCACGAGCTGGATATTATCTATTTATATGATCTCGGTGTGCGTTCCGTTTGGCATTTGTGGCCGTTCATTCTGGTGATTATTGGGATTGGTAAACTGGTCGATGCTCCAACGATGTACCACATTGGCAAAGGAATCTGGTGGATCTTTTTGGGAATGTGGTTGTACATTTCAATCTATCATATCTATGGACTTAGTTTCAGCGAAACTTGGCCGGCGATATTAATTGCCTGGGGCGTCAGCATGATGTGGGAATCGCTGACGAAAAACCCGCGCACGTTGTATAAGGAAGAACATTATGGAAAACAATAGATCGACATTTTTTTCGCCGCAGTTTATCCTTGGATTGATGATTATCGGTGTCGGCATCATCTTTATGCTCGATAATCTTCAACTTATCTATGCTAGTGAAATTCTGCGGTTCTGGCCTGCGATTCTTGTTGTATACGGAGCTTCGAAAATTTCCCAAGCGCGCAATATACCAGGACAAATTTTCGGCTGGATTATCGCTTCGATTGGTGCACTGATGTTGTTGGACCGATTTGATTTTATTACATTCCGCATTTGGGATTGGTGGCCGGTTGTACTGATTATTATCGGAATAAATTTTCTACGCGGATCGTGGAACCGGAAAAAGAGTGTTTCCGAACATCCATTTCAGGATTCTACCACGGATTCCGATGCCTATATCAAAAACATGGCGATGATGAGCGGTGTGAAACGGATTATTACTTCGAAGGAATTTCGTGGCGGTGAACTTTCCGCACTGATGGGGGGATGTGAAATTGATCTTCGCGATGCCGAAATGAAAGGGAGCGAAGCAGTGATCGATGTGAATATCATCATGGGGGGTGTTGAGGTGCGTGTTCCAATGGGGTGGGGGGTCTCAGTGGAAGCAACGCCGATTATGGGAGGGGTAGAAGATAATACCTATCCTTCAAAAGAAGGCATTGCGAAAAAACTTATTATCACCGGCAATATCATAATGGGTGGAATAGAAATTAAGAATTGACCGCAAGGGGAAGGATCAACAGGAAAATATTCGGCTTTGTGAACAATACGGAAGAAGATTCGACGGTTTATGAACAGATGATTGATTGCAGCCGGCAGATAGAAATTCCGGAGAGCAATCAGCCTCGGGTTTAAACAACACGAACACTATGCATCCCATCCTTTCTGATAAAAAAAAAATGACGCTGTATCTAACCGTGTGGGGTGCAGCCGGTCTTTTGTTAGGATTTGTCATCTCGTCGTTCAACGGTTTACACGTACTCTATTCAATAGGATTTACTCTTCCGATGATGCTGTTGTACGGAGAAGTGAATCTGTCCGCATGGTATCTGTGTCGTGCATTTCCGCTGGAGCGCACTTCTGTTTGGAAAATCCTTCTCGTTGCTGCGGTGGCTGTTACCATCTTTAGTTCGTTGTGGACTCTTCTCGGCTGGGGTGTAATGTCTATTATCGAACAATCGTTCTCCGTAACATTATCCCCGCTGCCGCTTATTCAATCCCTGCTCATCGTTTATATTACGGGCAAACCGTTGTTTCTTATTTCGTTAGCCATTAGTTATCTTATTGCTGCATTCGAACGTTCCAACGAATCCGAACGGAACGCCTACGAAGCACGGTTACTGGCGCAACATGCCGAGTTAAAAGCATTGAGAATGCAGATTGATCCTCATTTTCTCTTCAATAGTCTTAATTCCATCAGTGCGCTGACCATGACCAATCCGGAACTTGCACGAACGATGACGACAACACTGGCCGATTTTTTCCGTAAAAGTTTATCGTACGGTGCCAAAGAGACAATTCCGCTGAGCGAGGAACTTTCGCTGTTGCATCATTATCTTGATATTGAAAAGATCCGGTTCGGTAAAAGGCTTACCGTTCAGCTAACGATCGATTCGGAAACTGTTACTGATCTTGTTCCTCCGCTCATTCTGCAGCCATTAGTGGAAAATGCCATTAAACATGGTATCGCTGATAGTCTAGACGGGGGAACGATCACAATTACGACACAGAAAAAAAATGGACGGCTCTTTATTACCGTTGAAAATCCCGTTGAGTCCGACGCTCCGAAGAAAAAAGGGGCGGGGATGGGGATGGAAATTGTTCGACAACGTCTTCAAACGGTGTATGGAAACAACGGTGATCTGAAAACTGTTGTCAACGGTAACCGGCATCACGTTATTTTGTTTTTACCCACTTCACAGCGAACATGAAAACGACTGCACTAACTGCAATTATCGTCGATGACGAAGAACTGGCGCGAAGCCTTATACGGGAATATCTATCATCACATCCTGAGATCAAGATCGTTGCGGAATGTGCGAATGGGTTCGAAGCAGTGAAAGCGGTAACGGAATTGAAACCGGAATTGATGTTTCTGGACATTCAGATGCCGAAATTGAGTGGATTTGAAGTTATTGAACTTCTGGATGAATCGCCGGAAGTGATTTTTGTAACAGCATTTGACCAATATGCCGTAAAGGCATTTGATGTTCACGCAGTCGATTATCTGTTGAAACCGTTCGGGAAAGAACGCTTTGACGAAGCATTACATCATGCAGTTGAACGCATTCGATCAAAAGAACCGATAAAAGTAAAAGCTGTTGTCGCAGAGGCGAAACAGTCCGGCCAGCCGCTGGAACGCATACTGATTAAAGAAGGAAGTAAAGTGCTCGTCATTCACGCCGATAAACTCGATTATATTGAAGCACAGGATGATTATATCTCGGTCCGTGCGGAAGGAAAATCTCACCTAAAAATGCAGCGGCTGTCCGCACTGGAATTGTTGTTGGACGACCGCAGGTTTGTTCGTATTCATCGATCATACATCCTGAATATCGAACGGCTCTCCAAAATAGAGTTGTATGCTAAAGATTCCAGAACGGCAATACTGAAAGACGGTACACAGCTACCCGTCAGCCGATCCGGGTACGATAGATTAAAAGAACTTCTCTGATTTTTTTTTCATCAAATCGTTTCACATAGGATTCATTACTGCTTTATGGGAGATTTCCTGACAATGGCGAAGATAGGACGAGGCTTTGTGATTTGAGACGACAACAGCAAGACCAATCTGGTGCACGAACAAGATATCGTTGCTGCAGGTATTGATGTTGTCGAACGGACTGACCATCAAGTGATTGTGGGGGGAACCGGAGGTGTTTACGCGGAGAGGGCTCGTAGAGCTTGCCTTTTCCAATATTGGACGATCACCGACAATTATTTCCGTGCCGTAGTTTCTTTCTTTACTAGTTGCATTTCCAATATAGATCAACAATCCCCGCATTTATGAACTCCTCGAATTTAGTATGGTAGTTAGCACAATCGATGCGGTGGTGAACGCATACGGAAATCGGCAATTGAAAGATTATTTCAATCTTTATCATAATGGAGCCACAAATGAAGTTCACATTGTTACGTGTCATGATCATTCTTCTATCAGGAATTGCTATTGCGCAATCATCAAAAGATTCTGCCGCTGTCCGTGAAGCAGCGTTGAACTATGTTGAAGGGTGGTATGATGGAAATGCGGAGCGAATGGAAAAAGCAGTTCACCCCAAGCTGGCAAAACGGATTATTACCTGGAGTTGGGATATCCATAACAGCGGGAATACATTAAGTGAAATGAACGGCGTACAGCTTGTGGATGGAACACGAAAAGGTTACGGAAAAAATACGCCGAAAGAAAAACAAGTAAAAAACATTACTATTCTCAGTATGTATAATAATTCCGCCAGTGTAAAAGCGGAGATGACCGATTGGATTGATTATATGCATCTCGGGCGGTGGAATGGAGAATGGAAGATCATCAACGTGTTGTGGGAAAATAAACCACAGGAATAAGCAGAACCGGATCGACATTGGAGTATAAAAATTAATGAAACGAGCATATGCATTCATAATACTAATCAACCTTATATACGCCGTGACTGCACAATCGCAGGATCATACGACTATGACGATTATGTCTTATAATATCCGTTTGGATGTTGCGATCGATGGGGAGAACCGATGGGACAATCGGAAAGAGTTATTTGCCGGATTGATCCGATTTCACAATCCCATCATCGTCGGATTGCAGGAAGCACAGCGCCATCAACTGAATTATCTTGTGCAAGCACTTCCTGAGTATCAATGGATCGGTATCGGCAGGGAAGACGGAAAAGATGCCGGAGAAATTATGGCGATTCTGTATCGTAAGGATGCGGTGGAACTACTCCGGACATCAACCTTCTGGTGTTCACCGACACCGTCATCACCGGGACTTGGATGGGACGCCGCATGTAACAGAATCGTTACGTGGGGAAAATTTCGGAATGTGAAAAACCGACAGGAGTTTTATCTCTTCAATACTCATCTGGATCATCTGGGAGTAATAGCCCGGAAGGAAAGTGCGCATTTGTTAAAAGATTCTATCGATGCGATTACCGAGAATTTACCTGTGGTGGTGACAGGAGATTTTAATTCCCATCCTGCCGATGATCCGTATCACATTATTACCGGAACAACGTCAAAGCGAAAACTTAGAGACACATTTACTATTTCCCGACAACCGCATTATGGTCCGAAGGGAACGTTTAACGGATTTAAGTTATCGGAATATAAAGAGCAGCCGATTGATTACATTTTTGTCAGCGAAGGGACGGCCGTTTTGTCTCATGGTACTTTGACCGATTCTTTCCATGGACGGTTGCCATCAGATCATTTTCCGGTAATCACAACGATTGTCTTTGATATAACCGACTAACCATTCTGCTGAACGAAAGGATCTGAAAGTGAAAGTACGATTTTATACCTGCGACGTTTTTACCGCATCGCGTTTTGGCGGAAATCAACTGGCTGTTTTTCCGGATGCCCGGGAGATTCCGGAACATACACTTCAATCCATCGCCCGTGAGTTTAACTTTTCGGAAACAACTTTTGTCTATCCCCCGGCCAATCCGGCGAATACCAAACGGATTCGGATATTTACTCCAGCAGGAGAATTGCCGTTTGCTGGACACCCTACCGTGGGTACAGCCATTACGCTCGGAACAATCGGTGAGATCAGCATTGGCGGTGATATCATGAAGATTATTTTTGAAGAAGGAGTCGGTCCAGTTCCAGTGACCATTCGATCAATGAACGGAGTGCCGAAGTTTGCGCAATTAACTGCCGCAACACTGCCCGAGTTTAATGATGTCGTTCCGTCCGCGGACGATCTGGCTGCAATGCTCACTTTATCGCGGGAAGAATTGAATGATGCAAAATTCCCGCTTCGGTATGTTTCCGTTGGTTTCCCATTCTTGTTTGTTGCGGTAAAGGGCAAGAATGCACTGGGCCGTATTCGAATAAATGTACCGACCATGGAGAAACTCGGTTTGAAGGAAATTTTTGTTTTCACTGAAGAGACAGACCAACCCGATTTTCATTTTCGCGCACGAATGTTCGCTCCATTGCAGGGAATACCGGAAGATCCTGCCACCGGAAGCGCCGCTGTATCGTTTGCCGGATATCTTGCTGTTATGGATTCACAGCGTGACGGAATGTTACAATGGAATATTGAACAAGGATTTGAAATGGGTCGGCCGAGTCTATTGTTTATTGAAGCAGATAAAAAAGACGGCAATATTACCGGTGTTCGAGTAGGAGGAAATGCGGTAATGATGACGGAAGGATTTTTTACAATCTAGAGAAGTATTGATTGCAACGTATCAATATTGCAGGCAGGCGGAGTTTGGCATGACGGTAACTTGAAATTTCCAAAGATCACATTATTTAACTGTAACATTAGCCATGCATTCTTGATAGTTTGGATATCGTTTTTTTTGAATCATACCTTACCAAGAAAATACGGCAGCATGGTGCGCCAAGTAGGCCAATCGTGCGGCATGTCGTATCCCCACACATCCAGCCAGTGCGGTATCGATTTTGAATGAAGAATGCTTGAAAGCCGGCGCGACGCATCAGGACTCTCAAAGTTTCCTTGCCCAGTTGCAATTACGATCTTTCCCCGCCGCATTTGTTCTAAATAATCATGATCGGTAATACCGGGGAGATATTGTTCCGGTGAATTGAAGAACACATTATCGTCGTAATATCCTTTAGTATACGATTGTAGATTATAGTCCCCGCTCATTGCAATCGTGCCGGTGAAAATATCTGGTCGTCGGAAATAAATATTTAGTGCATGCAGTGCGCCCAGCGACGCGCCCGTGGTGATAATCTGTGTTAGCCCGCGGTTATGATTGTGGATGAACGGAACGACCTCGTTGATGACATAATCGTTATACTGTTGATGACGAATCCCTTTATGGTGGGGTTCCATCGAGTTATTCAACCAGCTTTCGTTGTTGATGCTGTTAATGGAAAATGCTTTTAATTTTCCGTCGTTAATAAATGGTGCGATGGCGTCGATCAACTGGAACCGTTCATATTCAAGATAATCCGCGGCGGCGGTGGGGAACATGAGTAATGCCGGTCCGAAATGCCCGTAAACAGCTATTTCCATATTCTTATTCAGGCTGGGACTGTGCCACTGATGAATTTCGCGATGCATTGCTTCCTCGAAGAAAATTTTGTTTAATATAAGAAGGAAAACCAACACCGCAAAACACTTTTCCGTGCGATGGAAAAATTGACACCGAAAGGGAAAGGCATGAAAACATCGACGAAATTCTTTATTGCTGCCACGATTATCAACATAGTGCTCTCAATTATTGCAGCGTTGACAACGTTTTTACGTGATGTACGTGTTGTCGACCTTGTGACATTTTACGCCACAGCATTTGGTGCTGGAGCATCGTTTGCCGCGACGATCGTCAGTTTGCAGAGAAGTAAAAAAGAGAAGGAAGCATCTCAATTATAGTCAATTGCGGAGAAAGTTTTTGTCGTACTGGAAACATGTTTGTGTTTAGAAAAGCTAAAGATGAACATCGTGCTCAACAAACTTCCGAAGAATAGCAGAAAATCGTTTTCACAACGATATGTGCAGATCTTCAACTGCCCGTTTATAAATTCCCGGCATATCGTCCGCTGAATCCATCGTAATCTTCAGATCACGGATTAGTCCGTCGTTCAAACCATAGATCCATCCATGAACTTGTAAAGGCTGATTTCTGGCCCAGGCATCCTGTACCACGGTAGTTTCACACACATTTAACGTCTGTTCAATCACATTCAATTCGCATAGCCGGTCGACCTGTTGATTGATATCTCCTGCGGCTTGAACAATAGAACGGTATTTTTGATTGATATCCTGAATATGCCGGAGCCAATTATCGATCAGACCAAGCCGGTTGTTCAGTAGCGCAGAACGGATACCGCCGCATCCGTAATGGCCGACAACCATAATGTGCTTCACAGTGAGCACTTCTACGGCATATTGAATAACGGAGAGACAATTCAGATCCGTATGTACCACCACGTTGGCGACATTGCGGTGAACGAACAATTCTCCAGGGTCTAATGCTACGATTTCGTTTGCCGGCACGCGGCTGTCTGAGCAGCCGATCCACAAATACGCCGGCTTTTGAATATTAGCGAGCCGCTTGAAAAAGTCGCTTTGTTGGGCGATCCGTTCGGAAGCCCATTGGCGGTTGTTATCGAGAAGATTTTTCAAACTGCTCATACTCAGATTTGTCCGTTCCATTGTTGGTCGTAGTTGCGAAATGCAGTCCGTATCTTTTGTACAACAGCGGTTGGCAGCGGACCCTTGTTAACAAGGTCGATATTTTTTTGCAGATGGTCGAGATTTGTCGTTCCGACGATCGAGCATGCTACTCCTGGCGTAAATGCGGCGAACCGGAGAGCGACATCCAGCCATTCATCCCCGAAATCGAACTGCATTGTTTTCATCCGTTTCCAATATTCCTCACAATAATTTCCAATGGGCTGAGAAGCATGTTTCCACGGTGCATTGCCGATTGGGCGTTTAGCAATATATCCGGTTCCCTGTTTCGCTGCCGGTACAACGACAGCATCAATCGACCGTTGATCAAACATGTTGATTGAACTCATCAATCCTCCGAACCGTCCGGACTGAAACGCAAACTCTAAGGCATCATTTTCACCCGAATATGCAGCTACACGTATTGCTCCGTCCTGCACCATTTTTTGTAATGCGTCGATCACCGCACCCTGTTCCAATATTTCTTTCGGGCAGGAATGAAGATGAACGATGTCGATGTACTCTGTGCGCATTGTTTGCATTGCCTGACGAACTCCGGCAATAACACAATCGTACGTCCAATCTTGAAATTCCGGAATGTTGTATCCCACTTTAGTGGAAAGGATATAATCCTTTCGCCGCCACGAAAGATGACGTCCGACGCGTTCTTCCGATAACCCGTAGCCGCGCGCGGTATCGATAAACGTTACGCCGCGGTCAACAATCTGATTGACAAAATAACCAACATAGTTTTCATCCATTCCGGCATCTCCGATTAATCCTGCGCCGAATCCGAGGGCAGGAAGCATGATGCCGAAATTTCCGTATTGCCGCATTTCCATAGAGATACTATTTTTGACGATTGGCGATTGCACGTTCGTACAATCGTATATATTCGCCGGCAGAATGATTCCAGGAAAAGTCCCGTTTCATGCCGTTGCGCTGAATTGTTACCCATTCATCCGGAATATTGAATGAATCAATTGCTCGTAGTACTGTTGCCTGCAATGCAAATCCTGTTGCATCGCGAAATGAAAATCCATTCCCGCTACGTTCTCCTGTTGCCAGATATTCATGCCAGTCGTGCACTGTGTCCGCTAATCCGCCTGTCTTTCTCACGATGGGAACAGTCCCATAACGCAAAGAGTACATTTGATTGAGACCACACGGTTCATAATGTGATGGCATCAGAAACATGTCTACGCCCGCTTCAATCAGATGGGCAAGTTCATTGTTAAATCCGAGATATGTCCAACATTTTTGCGGTAACGTTTTGCTCATTGTGGTACACAATTGTTCAAATTTCTCTTTACCGCTTCCCAGAATCACCCATTGTGCATTCATTTCCATCAGTTCCTGAATAGCATCGGCAATAAGATCAAATCCTTTTTGTTCCACGAGTCTCGAAATAATTCCAATGACAGGAATATGTTCATTGTACGTGAGAGACGTTTTTTCCAGCAGGAATTGTTTATTCTTCTTTTTGTTTGTTAGATCATCGACGGAATAATGAAAAGGAATATGCGTATCGGTTTCCGGATTCCATTCGTCGGTATCAATGCCGTTTAATACGCCGAAAAATTCATTCTCTCGCAGTTGTAGAATCCCCTCCATTCCCGAACCGAAATCCGGTGTCAGCACTTCCCGGGCGTATGTTTCACTCACCGTGCTAACAACATCGGAGAACAGAATTCCCCC
>JALNZH010000357.1 GCA_023229405.1 Bacteroidota bacterium | reverse complement strand
ATTTTTGGTAAGATAAATGGGTTCATCTTTTTCCCGAGCAAGATTGGATATTTCACGAGTACGATTTCTCATACTTGATATAGACTTAATAATTGGCATTGTCGTTTTCCTAATGTTTGTTGATACAAATTAGTACTAAATAATGATATAATCAAGTACGTCAACCGCATGTGTTCTAGCCAGTTGCTCAACTTAACGTGCAATCCGCCGACGCACCTGAAACTTGAGTGTTGAGAAATAAACACACAACATAGATACGAGAAGTTATCGGCGAATTTAAAAACATTTTCAACCCACTGGAACGTTTGCACGCAGGTTAGTTCCAGTCCGGTAGAACGCATTATAAAACCCGTCGCGCTAAAACGTTACAACGCAGCTTAATTCCGGTCCATTAGGCGGCAATATTCTTCCACTAAAAAAAGGAGACATCATGAAATGTCCAAAGTGTACCGAAACTCCAATGCCCTTTTTACGATTTCTTTTTACTACCAAGGGTGTTGGCTTGAAAAGGGCGATTCAAGGACAATTGCTCTGCGAGAAGTGCCATTCCACTTTACGAATACGATCGATCGGGTTTCGTTTCTGGATAGTTACAATTTTCTTCATTCTTCTTTTTGTCGTTGAGGCACTTGCAGTAAATCAACTCGTGGCTTTTCTCGGGTTTACCATGACTGCTGTCGTATATGTCATTACAATCCTCATAACAGGTTTCGGTGGGAGTTTTTTAGAATGGAAATATATCGAGCTAGAGTTGGTGCAATCTGGCAATGCAGCCTAGCCAGTCGCTCAAGTGTGACGTTGCAACCGCCGACGCGCTTAGGTTTTGGGAGTTGAGTTCTTTAAAAACAACTTACGTTACGATAGGATTTCTAAATTAAAATCAATTTCAACGCGCTGGAACGTTGCAACGCATCTTAGTTCCAGTCTGTTAGGTCGCAGCTACGAACAGAGTTTCGAAGGAAGGAATTCCATGAAAGCAATCCTAGTAATTCTCTTTTTCTGCGTTGTCAGCCAAGCTCAGGATCGAAATGGTCGAGACAGCCACCGAACGCAGCAACTCAACTTGCTCGTTGGCAATTGGACTGTGCGATGGAAAGACCGCATTGCGCCCGGGCAGTATGTCGAAACCCTTGCCACGGCCCGAATCGAAAATGACTCATTAGCCGCTATCCTCGTGGAACACTTTCATGGAAAACGTATTGATCGAGATTTAACTGCTGTCTCATTCATCAATCTTGCTCATCCCAACATTCTTCAGCGTGTATTCAAGGATTCAGACCATGGAGAGTTTCTTTATTTTGAAGACAGATCAGATAGCAGTATGATACGTTTCCTCTGGCAACGTACAATGGAATCTCGCCGGCTCATGCTGAAACATGAGTACCAATATATCCAAGCGGACTCCTTTGCAACTCTAACAACTTTGTCGACAAATGCTGGAGTTACCTGGGACATAGTGCAACAAGCTAGGTATAAACGGCAACCATAACTGTAGCTGCCGCCTTCCAAGTAACTCATAGAGTTTTGGAAAGTGTGGAATTTGATGAAAAAAGGTAGTTAAATAGAAGCGAGAGAAAAAGAGATCAAACAAGAAACGGAATGGATATAGTAATCCCTTGCAATGTAGAAGGGTACAATAAAATAATTCGGACCCGATTGTTTTGGTAAGGAACAGAACTCTTCCAAACGGGGTTGCACAAAGGCACCACCAACGCGATGGAACGTTGCAACGCAGCTTAGCTCCAGTACGTTAGGCACGCAGAATTAGCATTAGTTAAAGTAAGGATTTGTAGTTGCGGGCGCCATGCAGGATACGATAGACAATAATAACCGTGTCTTCGATTTTATAGAATATCAAATAGTCTAATACGATAAGATATCTGTATCCCAATAAAAGCAGTTCTTCATCATTTGGTATTCGACCGAGTTGGTGGTTGTTTTCAAGGAATTGCAGATTAGATTCAATCTTATCTGCAATGGATATAGCAGCAGAAGTATTCTCTAATAAGACGTAGTCAATAATCTCATTAAAGTCTCGTTCTGCTGTGGATAAAAGACGAACTGTATATTTACTCTTAGCCACGAATCTTTTTCCTGATGTCTTTCATGATCTTTTCAAGAGGACGTCCTTTGTCGCCGGCAACACGCTGAGATTCGGCGACTGCCAGTTTGGAATATAATTCGAGCTTTTTCTGCATTTGACTGTAATGAGCAATTGACATCACAACCATATCCCCCTCACCATTCTTGGTGATAAAGATTGGTTCGCTTGATGAGTGAACAAAGTTTGATATTTCATTCGACTTATTTCTTAAGTCAGAAATTGGTCTAATTGTAGGCATTGAGAGCGGCTCCTTTTTGTATCAATATAATATCATTAACGTGATAAGTCAATATAGCTGTGTGCATAACCCGTCATTCAAGCTATAGGGTGAATTGACCGGCAGATGTTTTCATGGAAAGGGATTCAAGCCAGAGAATGAATGCATGGGACCAGCGTGAATGGCCGGAAAACTGCAGAGGGATCTGAATTTCCTGGGAATAGAGCAGACCTTTGATCCTGTTCTTGGTACGTGTTTGTGATTGCACGATGCGGTATCTCAGACGCATGAGCATACGGAGTTCTTCCTGATCGGGAGAAGGGATGTAGATGCCATGGATTGATTTGTTCTCAAGCTCTCGAGCAAGTTTTCGAGAATCGATCGGGTCGCTCTTGTTCGCTTTTTCCTTATCGGAAGTCGGAACATCGGCCGGGTTTGCGATGATGCAATCGGTGTTATGTTCTTTGAAGAACCGCAGAGTCCAGAATCCGCAGAACCCTGCTTCGTAGACGATATGGTAGATGCCGTTGGGTAGTTCTTCTGGAGATAGGCAAGCAATTCCAGAGGAGCAGGATTCATTGAAAATGTTTTCAGCTCAATTCCGCCAGTGAGAATGGTCACTTTCCAGTTTTTGAGGTGTGGATCGACACCGATAAAGAAGTGAGAGTTGGTAAACAAAAGTGTTTTTGTGGTGTTCAAAAAAAAGTCTCCTTATGTCGTAATGAAGGGAAGATAGACTTTTTAAACATAACTTCTGACGTTGTGACCGCGCGCGCTCTTTGACTCAAGTGTTGGGTTGTCAATTGAAAACATGCGATACGCAATATCATTTTAAATTTAAATACAGTCGCGGCACGCTGGAACGTTGCAACGCGGCTTAGTTCCAGTCTGTTAAAACGCAAAAAAATCATTGTGTGCTCCATGGATTTGTTACAATTTATTATCACTAATTTAAAAAAGGAGAGACGTATGAAAATCATTTTCCAACATTTCCACCGGTACATTATTGAATATTATGTTATTTATCTTTTTATCACCGCTTCAAATCCATTATGTGCTCAATGGAAACAAACCAATGGTCCTTTTGGTGGAATGGTAAACGCCA
>JALNZH010000023.1 GCA_023229405.1 Bacteroidota bacterium | reverse complement strand
AGAAACTAGCAAAGTATTATTCCGGCAATTTTAAGGAAAAAGAGGCGTGGAAAGACAAAATTCACCATCTCCAATTTAAAAAATACGACCGTAACACATTGCTTCGGGTGCTTAACGATCAAAACCGTGGTTTTCATAGCGGTATTAAAACTCTGGCTAACATCGATCTGTTGGGGAATGATAATACATTTGCAGTCGTTACCGGACAGCAATTAGGATTTTTTGGCGGACCGTTATATACGATCTACAAAGCAATCACTGCCGTTAAACTAGCACAAAAACTCGGCAGTGAATATCCGGAGTATAATTTTGTTCCCGTGTTTTGGCTTGAAGGCGAAGACCATGATTTCGACGAAATAAACAAGACCAAGTTCATCAATTCTGCGAATGAACTTTCGATGGTAGAATATCTCTTTGGTGGTAAACCGCTGGAACGCAATATCGGCGCAACCGGTACAATCGTTATCGATGAACATATTGAAGCTTTTTTTCAAACCATAGAATCAGGTTTGCCAAAATCCGATTTTACTCCCGCATTAACCGCACTGTTGCGGGGGTATTATAAACAAGGGAGTACTTTTTTAAAAGCATTTGCGGGTTTCCTTAATCATATCTATGAAGATTCAGGAATCATCTATGTCAACGCGAACAATCCTGAATTAAAGAAGATTCTTACACCCCTCTTCCAAACCGAAATCCTTGCCAATTCAGAAACGTCAAAATTGGTCATACAACAAAGTGTCGAACTGGAAGAAAACTATCATGCACAGATTAAAGCAAAAGCATTAAATCTTTTTATGTTCTACAAAGGCGGTCGGCATCTCATCGAACCATCCGACACCGGCGACTATTTTCTGAAAAATCTTCGCCAACGTTTTACCAAGGATGAACTACTTGCCGTCGCTTCGGAAACACCTGAAGTATTGTCTCCTAATGTTGTTATGAGGCCATTGTGCCAAGATATGCTCTTCCCAACCGTTGCGTATGTTGCCGGTCCCGGTGAAATCGCATATTATGCTCAACTGAAACCTGTGTACGCACATTTTAATGTGACAATGCCGATTATTTATCCCCGTGCTAGCATCACGCTGATAGAAGAAAAAGTGCACAAAGTATTGGAAAAGTATTCATTGGAATTAGACGACCTGTTCGGCGAAGTTGAGCCGGTATTGGCAAAAGTCTCGGAACAGGTTTCCGAGGTAAAAGTTGACGCACTGTTTGAAATGCTCGATGTGAAGATTAAAGAAGCGGTGAACGAAGCGCGGTTCGGAATTCAACAAATTGATACGACATTAAACGGAGTTGTCGACGGAACACTTGGCAAGTTCCAACAACAACTGGATGTGCTGAAGCAAAAAACACAAAAAGCGCAGCAACAGAAAGAAGAGATTTCATTAAAACAAATCAGGAAAGCGTCGATGAATATTTTCCCCTATGGAAATTTTCAGGAGAGAGAATTCAGTGTCGTGCATTATCTGAACAAATATGGCCCGGACTTTGTCAAATGGGTGGCGAACGAACTTGTGATAGATAAATTTCAGCACCAAGTGATCACAATGTAAACAGAAATCGATTTAGTCCAATAAACAAACGCCACGCTTCGAAGTACGAAAGCATGGCGTTTTGTATTTTTTTTGCTTATACGTTTTACTTAATCACGAGTTCGGTTGCTTTATCAAAAAAGTGTGCTTTACTCATATCGAAGGTAAAATCCTGCTTTTGACCTGCCTGAATTACCATCGGAGTCATACGCGCTACCAATTGTGCCGCACCGCAGGTGAAATACGTGAATATTTCATTTCCCATCGGCTCCACCACTTCTACCGTAGCAGTAATTTTTGATGAGCGCGTCTTTTCAGCGCTAATATGTTCCGGACGAATACCCAACCACAATTCTTTGCCGATATACTCCGTTAGTAATTTCTGTTTCTCTTTGGAAATATCCACCGACAGTTGAGTTCCTTTTTCAAAGAATTTCATTCCCGTTTCTTTGACAATAGACCCTTCGACGAAATTCATTGACGGACTTCCGATAAATCCCGCAACAAATTTGTTTGTAGGATTATTATACAGATTCAGTGGCGTATCAATCTGCATCACATTGCCGTCCTTCATCACAACAATCCTGTCCCCCATTGTCATCGCTTCCGTTTGATCGTGGGTAACATAGATCATTGTTGCATCCAAACGTTGATGGAGCTTTGAGATCTCCGTCCTCATTTGCACGCGCATTTTTGCATCAAGGTTGGAAAGCGGTTCGTCAAAAAGGAACACTTTTGGTTTTCGAACAATCGCTCTGCCCACGGCAACTCGCTGGCGCTGTCCACCGGAAAGTGCTTTCGGTTTACGGTCCAGATACTCTTCGATACTTAATATTTTGGCCGCATCCCGTACCCGCTTATCAATTTCTTCTTTAGGAAACTTCCGCAGTTTCAAACCGAACGCCATGTTCTCATAAACGCTCATGTGAGGGTATAGTGCATAATTCTGGAACACCATCGCAATATCTCTGTCCTTCGGAGGAACATCGTTCATCACTTTTTGATCGATTGTCAATGTTCCGCTGGAAATATCTTCTAAACCTGCGATCATCCGCAGCGTAGTAGATTTTCCGCAACCGGACGGTCCGACAAGAACAACAAATTCTTTGTCCTGAATTTCGACGGAAACACCTTTTACCGCAACCACACCACCTTCATATTCTTTCTTGATATTATCGAGTTTTACATTTGCCACAGAAGACTCCTATCGTTGTAATGCCTGGATTGTTTCCCAGAAAGAGGGATATGAAATTGAAACGCATTCTGCGTTCTTGATCGTCGACGTTCCCTTCAGCCCAAGCGATGCAATTCCAAATGCCATTGCGATCCGGTGATCGTCGTAACTATCGAACTCACCTTGAAGTAAATTATTTTTTGAGTGAAAAGCAAACCCATCCTTTGCACCATCGACAGTCAGTCCCATTTTTCGCAAATTGTCGCAAACCGCTTCGATCCGGTCAGTTTCCTTGTTACGCAAATCCTGTGCATCACAAACCTGGAATGAACCTTCAGCAAATGCAGCAGCAATCGACAATATGGGAATCTCATCAATAATATTGGGAATGATTGCCCCGTCCAAGACAAGATCAGTGTGAAGATTCGACGAACGGACAACAATATCGGCCAATGGCTCACCTCCAACGATTCGTTCATGTTCGATGGAAATGAAAGCGCCCATTTGTTTCAAAATTGAAATAAAACCGACCCGCGTCGGGTTCATTCCGACATTTTTTATTAATATTTCAGATCCTGGAACGATCAATCCGGCAACGATAAAAAATGCGGCAGATGACGGATCGCCCGGAACAGCAAATACACCGGCGGATATTTTCCTTCCGCCGTCTACAGTAACGATAGTTTTTCCATCGACTGTTTGTGAAGTTAAACCCAACATTCGTTCCGTATGATCCCTTGAAGGTTCGCGTTCTATCACGCGCGTCGTTCCTTCAGCATACAATCCGGCGAACAGTACGGCAGATTTTACTTGCGCGCTTGCAATCGGTAATTCGTAATCTATTGCGTTTAATCGCTCGGCAGGAAGAATAGTCAACGGTGCTGTTTTCGATTCCGTTGCAGTGATACGTGCTCCCATTGTGCTTAGCGGGTCAATGATACGTTTCATCGGCCGTTTGACAAGATACTCATCTCCCGTAATTGTCGTTGCAAATTTTTGACCGACAAGAATTCCAGACATCAGCCGAATGGTCGTTCCAGAATTTCCGGCATCAAGAGCCGTTGAAGCATGTTGAAGACCGTGAAGTCCTTTGCCGAAAATAAATAACCTTTCGTTTTCGAACCGATGTTCGATACCGAGGGAATGGAAACAGGAAATTGTACTTAGCGGGTCAGCCGCATGCAGAAATCCAGTGATCTCACTGGTGCCTACAGCAATTGCACCGATCATGACGGAGCGATGTGAAATTGATTTATCCCCCGGAACAACAATTTCGCCGGAAAGTGGTTTTGATGCACTAATGCTTTTATCCATGAACCAGTTATCACACTATTGCGACGCAATAGAATCATGCGTCTGTTACGAAAAAAAATCCCCGACAAATGTCGGGGATTATGCATCCTATGAAGATTATTTTACTTCTGATTGTTCGGGAGAAGGTTCCTTTTTTTCCGGAGCCATCAGTGCCTTGCGGCTCAGGTTCATCCGACCCTTTTCGTCGATTTCGAGCAATTTTACGTCGAAAGTATCTCCAACTTTCACCACATCCGTCACTTTCGCAACGCGTTTTGTATCAAGCTGTGAAATGTGTATTAAGCCTTCTTTCCCGGGAAGGATTTCGGCAAATGCACCGAAGTCCATGATACGCTTTACTGTCGCTTTATAGATCTTACCGGGTTCCGGCACAGCAGTAATTGCGTTAATCAATGCCAACGCTTTATCGCTTTGTTCTTGGGACGTTGCTGCGATCTGAATCGTTCCATCATCTTCAATGTTAATGGACGATGCGCCAGAATCAGCAACGATGCTTCGGATCATTTTACCGCCAGGTCCGATGACCGAACCGATCAGGTCCGTCGGGATCTTGATCGTCGTGAATCTCGGAGCGTACGAACTTAATTCCTGCCTCGGCTTATCCATTGCAGCATTCATTTTCTCCAATTTGTGGAGACGGCCGGCTTTCGCCTGTTCCAGTGCAGTGGCCATAATCTCCAAAGTAATTCCTTGGATTTTGATATCCATTTGGAATGCCGTGATACCGTCAACTGTTCCGGCTACTTTAAAGTCCATATCGCCGAGATGGTCTTCGTCTCCGAGAATGTCGCTCAGAATCGCAACGCGGTCTCCTTCTTTTACAAGTCCCATCGCAATACCGGCACAGGCTTTCTTCAACGGAACACCGGCATCGAACAATGCGAGAGAACCAGCACAAACTGTCGCCATGGATGACGAACCGTTCGATTCGAGAATATCCGAAACGATGCGGATCGTATACGGAAATTCTTTCTCTCCAACGATCAGGTTTTTCAATGAGCGCTCCGCAAGATTTCCGTGGCCGATCTCGCGGCGTCCGGTGGTACCCATACGTCCTGTTTCTCCAACGCTGAACGGCGGAAAGTTGTAATGCAGCATAAAACGGCGCGGCTGGAACTCGATCAAGCCGTCTGTTTTCTGTTCATCATCCTTTGTGCCAAGCGTAACGGTCGTGAGCGACTGAGTTTCACCGCGGGTAAATAACGCCGATCCGTGTGCACGGGGAAGCACTGCCGTTTCGATCGTAATCTGACGAACATCTTCCAAACCGCGACCATCAAGCCGTTTTTTCTTACCGAGAATCATTTCCCGCATTTCCCGTTTCTCGATGTCATGAATAATTTCTTCAATGAGACTTTCCTGTTCGGGGAATTTTTCCTTTAACGCTTCCATCACACCGGAAACGATTTCATTACGTTTAGCGGCACGTTCTTCCTTTGCGGAAACGGTATTAGCCGCTGCACGAAGTTTCTCTGTCGCTAGCGATTGTACGTCTGCTAACAACGCAGGATCGTATGCTTTTGGTTCGACAATTCGTTTTGCTTTTTTTACTTCGGCTGCAAATTCCAATTGAACCTGACAGATTTTTTTAATTGCATCATGTCCGAACGCGAGGGCCGCGAGCATATCCTTTTCGGAAATTTCTCTGGATTCACCTTCCACCATCAGAATTGAACTTTCCGTACCGGCGACCGTAACATCCATATCGCTCAGTTCAAGTTCCGAGAATGTCGGGTTGAGAATGAATTCCCCGTTCAGTCTTCCGACGCGGACTTCTGCAATCGGTCCGTCGAATGGCGAGTCCGAAATCATCAACGCTGCAGACGCTGCGCACGCACCGAGAACATCGGCATCATTCTGTTGATCGGATGAATAGACTGTGACAACAATCTGCGTATCGCAGTGATAATTTTCCGGAAACATCGGACGGATCGGCCGGTCGATTAAACGTGCCGACAGGATTTCCTTGTCGGAAGGACGGCCTTCACGTTTTAAATACCCGCCAGGGATTTTTCCGGCAGCGGACATTTTTTCACGGAATTCAACCTGAAGAGGAAAATAATCCAATCCTTCTTTCGGTTGTTTTGTCGCAACAATGGTCGCTAGGACCATCGTATCTGCGTATCGGATCATTACCGCACCATCCGCTTGTTTCGCGAAACGGCCTGTCTCAAATTCCAGAGTATAATTGCCGATCTGGACGCTCTTTTTTACTATCATATAATTTTCTTCTTTTCTATGTACTGTGTCACTGTGAATGCAGCTTATTTACGGATATTCAATTCGCCGATAATTTTTCTGTAGCGTTCGATATTTATTTTCATCAAATAATCGAGCAGACGGCGGCGTTTTCCGACCATTCTCAGCAGTCCAACGCGCGAATGGTTGTCCTTTTTGAACTTTTCAAAATGTTCTGAGAGTGAATTGATGTTCGCGGTGAGAATTGCGATCTGAACTTCCGGTGAACCGGAATCATTCGCACTTTTACCGAATTTCTTTACAAATTCGCTTTTTTGTTCCTTTGAAATAGCCATTGTAACTCCTTATGAAGATATATGTTTATGTTGTTCAATAATTTTCTGAATTGTTATTTTATCGTTACCCATTTCTGCCACCAGTTCATCCACAGAATTAAACTTCTTTTCACTGCGGGTACGTTCGAGACAGTGAACTGAGACAGATTCGTCGTAAATGTCCTTGTCAAAATTAAAGATATTTACTTCAATAGTTCTTTCCTGTGCCTCGCCGAATGTCGGATTATGTCCGATACTCATCATGCCACCATACCAGCGGCCTTCAACTTGAATCTTCACACCGTAGATCCCAACTTGAGGTACTAATTTCTTCGGATCATGTAATTTGATGTTTGCTGTCGGATATCCGAGCTGCTTTCCTCTTCCGTATCCCCGGACAACAGTGCCGGAAAATCCATACTCATATCCCAGCATCTTGTTTGCTAAAGATATTTTCCCGTTCAAAACTGCTCCCCTAATGGCAGAACTACTGATTACAGAGCCGTCCACATTCATCATTGCTACCGCTTCAACAGAAAAATTGTGTTGCTTTCCCAACTCCACCACTTGATTCATTCCACCCTCACGGTCTCGTCCAAACTGATGATTAAATCCTTCGATCACCTCTGTTACACCGACACCTTGAATGATGTATTGGGAATAGAATTCCTGAAACGTTAGGCGTGAAAATTCAAATGTAAACGGGATGATGAATATCGCATCAACTCCATATCGTTCAATTAGTTGGAGCTTTTCATCAAGAGTACAAAGTATGTCGACACTCTTCTTTCCTTGTGATACCACTTCTCTCGGATGCGGTGTAAATGTCACAATAATACTCCGGCCATTCATCCTTTTTGCTTTTTCCACCACCTGACGAATAATCGACTGATGTGCCTGATGGACTCCGTCGAACATTCCAATCGAAATGACGGAATTTTTATCGTATGGTACTTCATTCAACGAGCGATAAATGATCATGCGTTTACTGCCGCCGATTGAATCTTTGGTTCCAGTGTGTGCAATTGCTCTACGGGTAACGCTTCATTAACATGAAACTCACCGATCCTGGTACGTGTCAATTGCTTCAAATACGCTCCACAACCCAATTTCACGCCAATATCGTTTGCCAACGACCGAATGTAGGTCCCTTTGGAACACACTACCCGAAATCCTACATATGGAAGGTTCAACGATGTCATTTCAAATTCTTTAATCTCAATTTCTCGTGTTGCGCGCTCAATCTCTTTTCCTTTTCGGGCATCTTTATATAGACGCCGTCCATTCTTTTTTATCGCTGAATACATTGGTGGAAGTTGTTGTTGAATTCCTATGAATCCGTAAATTACATGCTTTAATTCAGATTCAGATACATGACTAAATTCTTTTCTTTCAATTACTTCAGTCTCAGTATCAAAGCTTTTTGTAATACCGCCCAATTCAATAATGCCGGTATACTCTTTTTCCCAATCCATAAACTGGTCTATTTTTTTTGTCATCTTCCCAGTGCAGAGGATTAACAGACCTGTCGCTTTTGGATCGAGAGTCCCTGCGTGACCAATCTTTTTAATCTCGAACATTGCCCTGACCCGATGAACGATATCAAACGAGGTCCAATCGACCGGTTTATTTACGAGAATGATCTCCCCTTCTTCCAGGTGTAATGATTCCTTCACTCCTGCATGCAGCACTGATCACTCATCCTTTTTTTGAATCGGATCATCCTTATGAATCTGCTTAATTAATGATTCGATGTGCATGGCATTATCCAGGGATGTGTCATGACGAAACTCCAGGATCGGAACAAATTTTAAATTGATCCTGGATCCAAGTTCTGACCGAAAGTGACCTTTTTTCTTTTCGATCTGCGCCATGGTCTTTTCCTGCTTTTCCTTCGAACCCATGATGCTGACAAACACACGGGCAGTACGGAGGTCCGGAGTAACCCGCGCTTCGGTCACCGTCGTAAAACCAAATTCGGTGCTGCCACTGAAGGTTCTACTAAGCATCGTACCCAATTCTTCCCTAATCAGAGAAGCAACTCGTTCCGTTCGTATAGACATCAGATCAACTTCCGTTTGGTTTCGACAAGTTTGAATGCTTCGAGAATATCACCGACTTTGACATCGTTAAAATTTTCCAGTCCAAGACCGCATTCAAATCCTTTTTCCACTTCTTTCACATCATCTTTAAACCGTTTTAAGGATGCCAAACCTCCCGTAAAGACCGAAACGCCGTCCCGGATCAACCGGACTTTACTATTACGTGTGATCTTTCCATCTAAAACAAAGCAGCCGGCAATAAGACCGATTTTCGGCACCTTAAACGTATCACGTACTTCAACAGTTGCAACAACTTCTTCCGTCACTGTTGGAGCAAGCAATCCTTCAAGAGCATTTTTAATTTCGTTGATCGCATCGTAAATAATACTATACAATCGAATGTCAACTTTTTCCGTCTCTGCTAACCGACGAGCGTTCAAATTCGGTCGGACATGGAATCCGACAATAACCGCACGCGATGCAGCGGCAAGTACGATATCCGATTCAGAAATCGCGCCGACACCTTTGTGAATTACTCTTATCTTTACTTCATCCGTCGACAATTTCATCAGCGAATCAGCCAATGCTTCTACGGAACCATCAACGTCACCTTTTACAACAATGGACAATTCACGTACTTGATGTCCAGCCTGGATCTGCTGTGAGATATCGTCCAGTGTTACCATACGAACCTGACGGAAATCCTGTTCGCGTTTTAGTTGCTGTCGTTTGATACTGATTTCGCGCGAGATACGGTCTGATTCCACGACGATAAACTGATCGCCGGCAGCCGGTATTCCGTCGAATCCAAGAATCTGTACCGGAGTAGACGGCGGAGCGGTTTCAACTTTGTTGCCGCGTTCGTCAAACATCGCTTTCACTTTACCGCTGTAGATACCGCAGATAAACGGATCTCCGATACGTAGCGTCCCCTTTTGAACGAGCACTGTGCCGATTGTTCCTTTTCCTTTGTCAACCTGGGATTCAACTACAGCACCACGCGCCATACGATCTGGATTCGCTTTCAAATCAAGTACTTCCGCTTCCAAAAGAACTTTTTCCAACAACAAGTCCATATTTTTTCCGGATTTTGCAGAGACTTCAACAGACTGATATTTTCCGCCCCATTCTTCAACCAACACGCCGCGGTCTGACAATTGCTGACGGATTCTATCCGGATTTGCTTCAGGTTTATCGATCTTATTAATCGCAATAATAATAGGAACGTTAGCCGCTTTCGCATGATTGATGGCTTCGATTGTTTGCGGCATCACGTTGTCTTCCGCAGCAACAACAAGCACAACGATATCTGTTACCTGCGCGCCGCGTGCACGCATTGCTGTGAACGCTTCGTGACCGGGAGTATCGAGAAATGCGATATGCTTGCCGCTCGGCAATAACACTTCATACGCACCGATATGCTGGGTAATACCGCCTGATTCGCCGGCGACAACATTCGCATTACGGATATAATCCAGCATCGAGGTCTTACCATGATCGACGTGACCCATAATGGTAACAACAGGAGCTCTCGGTTTCAGGTTTTCAATCTTATCCGGAATATCTTCGAGTACATCAATGGTAAATTCCGATTCGAATTCTACTTGCTTGTCGTATTCATCGGCAAGCAATATGATCGTATCCTTATCCAGACGTTGATTGATTGAAACCATAATTCCGAGACCGATACATTTCGCAATTACATCCGAAGCGCTCACTTTCATGAGGTTGGCCATTTCGCCAACGGAGACAAATTCTGTTACACGGATTTTATTTGCTTCCAGCGCCTTGGCTTCATCCTGTAATGCTTGCTCTTCTTCACGTTCACGTTTTCGTTTCTTTCGATGAGCGGCGCGGCTGCTGATTACTGTTTCAGCGTCATCCAACTCCGCCAATGTCTTTTTAATAGCGGAGTCGACCTGCACCTGATCGATTTCATACGGACGCAGTTTCCCTTTTTTCTTTTTCTTCCCTTTTGCATCCGTTTCAGTTTCTGTTTCCGGAGTTTTGGTTTCAACTCCCCCGCCAACTTTTTTCTTCTTTTTCTTCTTTTTCTTTTGTTCTTCCGTTTCGGCAGCAGCAGTTGAAGTTCCCGGACGCGCAGGTTTTTCCTGACTACGGGGTGGTTTCGGTTTGACCAATTCCATCTTGCCTTTAACAGTCAATCCTTTCATCTGGGATCCGCGATTTGCCCGTAACGTTTCCAATGGAGAATTTGCACGTTCATCTTCCACTTTCGGAATTTCGGATTCAGTCTGGGGCTGCTGTAATGTTTTAATAACTACAAACTCTACCGGCGGTTTTGGCTCCTGCGGTTCCGGTTGTACTTCTTCTACAGGTTCGGTAACCGGCTGTTTTTTCTCTTCGACAACGACTTCTTCCTCTTTCGCCTTGATTTCGATCGTTTTTCTTCGAGTTTCTTTCATTTCCGCAATCTTGCGCTGATGTCGCTCAGCAATATCTTTCTCTTTCTTAAAATGCGCGTTGATATCACGCATCATGTCATCATCCACGGACGACATCAGGTTCTTGACCTGCTTATATCCCTTTTTGTTTAAAAAGGCTACAACATCGTTGAAGCTGATATTGAGGTCTTTCGCAACGTCTTTGACTTTGACTTTTTTTACTGCTTCGGACATTAGTTTCCTTTAGTCTAACACAACGTTATGATGCTGATTTTTCGGGTTCCGTGCTCTCGGATTCTTCGTCGTCATCTTCTTCATCAACTTCGGCTTCTTCATATTCCTTTTTGATGAGTGCAACAATTTCTTTCAATTTCTCTTCATCTGCGCCGATTTCCTGCAGCAGGTCTTCTACATCTGCATCAATAACCTCTTTAGCAGTTTCATAACCGGCTTCAAGGAATTTGTTATACAGATCGTCGCCAAGCTCTTCTTTGAATTCTTCAAGATCAATGTCGTATTCGCTTCCTTCTTTTACCAGCTGGATATCATATCCGGTCAGTTTGCTTGCAAGCCGAATATTTTGTCCGCCTTTACCGATCGCCATCGACACCTGTGAATCTTCAACTGTTACTGTGGCTTTGTTATTCACTTTGTCCAGTTCAATGTTCTTCAGCTTCGCCGGCGCGAGTGCGCGGGTGATGAATGTCGCTTTATCATCGTTGTAATTAATCACATCGATATTTTCATTATTTAATTCACGCACGATTGCATGGATTCGAACGCCTTTCATACCGACGCAAGCGCCGACGGCATCAATTCTGTCATCCGACGATTCGACGGCCACTTTTGCACGTTCTCCTGGTTCACGGGCAATGCTCTTAATTTCAATGATTCCGTCGTATACTTCCGGAATTTCAAGTTCAAATAAACGCTCCAAAAACCGTCCGTCTGTTCTGGAAACGACCACCACCGGATTGCTGGCATTCTTTCTGACTTCTTTTACAACACCGCGGACCGTATCGCCCTTTTTGAATCGCTCTTTGGGAATCTGTTCGCTGCGCGGAAGCAACAATTCATTCTTATTATGCATGATCAACAAATCATTATTCCTAATCTGATACACTTCACCGACAACAATTTCACCGATAGAGTTGGAATATTCACTGAAGATCAGTTCTTTTTCAATCTCCTTAATTCTTTGTGTAAAATTTTGCTTTGCCGTTGTCACCAACCGGCGGCCGAACTGCGCCAACGGGATGATCTCTACATATTCTTCTCCCACTTCCAATTCTTCACCGGATAATTTCCGTGCTGTTTCCATATCGATCTGCGTAGCAGAATTTTCCACCACTTCAACGATTTGCCTCTCAAGATAAATCTCAATATCTCCTTTATCCATATTGACAACAACATCGAATTTTGCATCCAGCCCGTATTTCTTCCGCACCATCATGCCGAAAATATCTTCGACGATCCCGGCAAGTATATCCTTGTCAATGCTTTTATCCCGCACTAAGCCGGAAAACGATTCGACAATATCATGATTCATTATACTTCTCCCAAAGGTTGTACTTCTTACTTAATTTGAGGTATGATAAACGTTTCAATGATCTCAGAGAACGGCACCTCAACCTGCTTTCCGTTCTTGAAGATCGTAATATTCTTTTCTGTTACTTGTTCTAATTTGCCTGCGATGATGGTTTTCTTTCCATCGGCATGATACGTTACTTTGCATGTTCGTCCAATATTTCTGCTGTATTGACGTACCAACTTCAGCGGTCTGTCCAGATCCGGTGACGACACATCCATTCGATATCGCCCTTGTATTAGATCGGACTCATCCATTTTCTCGGATAATTCCCTGCTGATCTCGGAACATTCATCCAATGAAATACCATGATCCGTATCTATATAAATTTCGATCACTTTGCTGGAACGTTCTCCGCGCAACACAATATCAACAATGAATGCATTGAATTTATCCGTGATCGGATGAAGGATTTCCTGTATTTTATCGGTAACTGAGGGCATACGAATGTGTGTATCAAAAAAAAGTCCCGCAATTCTGGCGGGACTTTCACTGCACTAATATAGTATTTGTTCGGACCATTCGCAAATAAATTATCATTAGAAAAATGCTCTCACTTCCATCCTTCCGGTATGCACAACGGACGAGGTGACGGTAGTCCTGCCGGAATAGTGCAGAGAAAATTGGACATTTCCTCCCATCCTGTATTCCGACGTCAGGTTCCATAAATAATTCTTCCCAATGTCCCTGCCAGTAGTTAATTCATACGGTGGATTATATCCTACGGAACGATTCTGCAGAATCACTTCTTCCCTCGAAAACTCTGAACGAACCTGCCCATTCCCCAAAAAACCGTAAACAAATCGGAGTGCTTGCCCGTTGAAGTTAGCAGTTACCGGAGACGGACCAGCATAGTCGTCTCCTTGACTTGTTTCAATTTTCAAACCGATTTCAATATGTGATTCCGGCCTGTATGAAAGATCCGTGACCAATGCGATTGATGCAATACTGCGAGATCGATTGATCTGCGATGACGACACCGCAATGTCATCTTTTACAATGATATCGGTTTGATTCGAAATGTCGTTGGCTAATTGAATTCGTGATCTCAGCGAACGTTCGCGTGAATAGTTTCGTTCATTTCCGGATGCAAACTGATTCAATCCTTTTCTTTGATTAAAACGAAACCGGAAAGAATATTCTGGATGGTATTCAAACAGAAACAGGTCTTGTTGAATGAACTGATATCCCATTAACGTGGTAACAGGATTTAAAAATGCATCCATATCTAAAAAATAGATCTTAGTAATATTCGATTCCGTGCTACGTTCTTCCATCCGGAAAAATGTTTCCGTGGAAACATTGGTAACCATTTTCCCGATAACGGTTCCAGGATTTTTGATCATCTTACTCGGACTGATTCTGATTCGCGACGAAGTTTTCAAGGTGATTACCGGAATAAGATTTTCACTGTTTAACGCTAAAGCGATATACTCCCCATCATACCGGTCCTGAATAAATTCTCGCTCGTCATTCAGATCTATGATGCCGTTTTCATTAGCATCAGTCCACGAATATTGTCCTTCTCCTTTCCTCACTTTATAGAAATACCGTTCCAGTTTTGCGGTCCGTTGAGTTGCAGCATCGTAGAGAAGATCAATATCCAATCCTTGCGAAAACGGTCGATACCGCGATTGCAGTTTTATTAGTGTCGTCTGATGATTCTGGTTGTTCGTCTGGAATGCCCGGGTAAAACTCTTTTCACGAAATGTCACAACACTCGATGCGGAAAAGTTTTCAATTTCCCGCAAGGCTAATGAATAGTGCTGTGTTAATGAGTTTGATTGTGGAATCAAGTTACCTGCATCGACTGCATCGTCATTTCTCCATTCAAATTCTGTCGATGCGTCCATACCGAACAGGTCATGCACGGAAACTTTCGGTGCAAATTCCACAAAGGCATAACTGAAATTTAAGATTGAATCCGCTGCGTCGTCACGAACCGTTCGGCGTTCCTTCTCGAAACGAAACGACGGCACAACATTCTGCAGTGAATATTCTGTTTCACCTTTTTGACGGATCCAATTATTAGAACGCAGTTGTTGTTTTTCCTCCCCGGAGATCGTTTCTATATAGTATGAAACAAATGGATATCCGGGGATTTTAGCATTTACCGAACCGTCATATCGCTCGGAAAAGAATTGCCCTGTCCGTTCCAGCGTACCGTAGCCTGAAGAAAGAATGATAGCTTCCGAAGGTAGATATGAAAATTTTGATTCTCTCATCTCTTCGTCTGCAACCATACCGGATAGAAGGCTGTCCGTGCTCCATTTGCGACCAAATTCAATTTCATCAGTACGGTCCAGAGAAAGAAACCGAGATTGTTTATAGCGTTCAGAAACTGTGAAATCTACTGAGCCAATTTCCGTCGATCCAATGACAATCTTAGTGGGATGATATCGAGCTACAAAGTTTACTGCACCACCAGTATTGGAAGTATCACCAATAGAAGAGAACCTGTTTCTATCAATATCACTTGCGGCATACTCTCCTTCTATTGTCAGATCGGTCAACACCTGTGCTGTTGAATGAAAAGAATATAATTGATGCAACTGTGGTGCCGGCAAAATGACGATTGGAGCATATTGTCCGGCGCCGAGACCAACAAACACATACCGTCCGATACCCTCGCGAATGTAATCTCCATTCCCTTGTCCTACCGGAGAAAAAGAAACAGAATAGATTGCCTGTGCAGTATTTTGTTCCCATCGATAGAAGCGAACAGCGGTTCCATTGATCGTTGAATCTATCGCACGGTACATCCCTTTGCCGATTCCCAGTGAGTCTCTACCAAGAAGTACAATACCGGAATTCTTCGCCGTAGTATTCCCTGCCTGTTGAAGCAATGCTTTATCCGAATCTGTCAAAGTAATATCGATTGGTGCATCCGGATCGTCTCCTTCACGGAAATAATTAACGCGAACAGTAATATCACTTGTAAGCTTCGTATCACCATCTACGCCAACAAAATTTCTGGTGTACTGTCTATCTGAATATTCAAAATCAACAACGATGCGCGAATTGCCGGTGATGAGTCTTCGAGTGGTAAAAATCACTTCTGCAGAACCATATTCAATGGTATAGTCATTATTTTCACCCCGTACCATCACCGTCCCGTCAACATACACCTTTTCGCTTCCGGCAATAATGATGATTGCCCGTTCATTATTTTTTCCTGATAATCTGTATGGTCCCTGAACACCCTCAACACCTTGAAATTGATTTGTCGTAAACTTACCACGGCTCGTTGCACCCGTGAGTTGAACTTTTGTCCGAGGTGTAAAAAATTGATGATCTGCCAATATTTTTGCTCCTTGGAGTTTTCGGTTCACATGTACAAATTCTCCGGACTGTGCGGAGAATTGAAAATCGCCAAGCGTTGCGGTATATGAAGGACTTTTTATTTCTACGAACACATTATCAATCTCCTGCAGTGACTGTGTATTCCCCTGCGGCTGGATTGGAGTATTTTCATCGGTCAACGCCGCAACAATATCAATATCGTCGGAAAGTTTCCCTGCCATTTGCAACCGGAATCCCGAGCTAAGCGTCAGATCCCTGTTCGAACCGACTAAAAAACCTCGGTTGATTGAACCGCTTTTCGACAATTCGGGACCGAATATGTTGGAAAACACACCCTCCGTCCTAGTTACTACTGTGTGCTTTTTCTTTTTCCCGAGAGAATCATTTTGATATGTCAGTGTTCGAAGACTGTAGGAAGGCTGAAGTTTGATTGGAACAAATGTATACGAAATATACAACCGAGATTTTTGCTGAACCGATGAATCAAAAAACACTGTTACGGTATTCGTCGGTCGATGAAATAGCATATTTCGTGTGGCAGTTGAATCAATACGAACGCGAATTGATGCGGGAACGATAAACGGCTTGGATAAACTGAATGAAACGGAGTCTCTTGATTCCTGAATTGGAAATGATTCGACATGAACAGCCGACGGATTTTGTGCGAAGGCGATCAACAGCGGAAAAAAACAAAACCATTTTACTATTGAGAATGTCATTGTATGAAATGTTCCAATAGTAAAAAGCTACGTTAAACCTCCATCAATTGAAAATAAAAAAGTCATCCGTTCACCGAATGACTTTTTTTATTGTTGTACCGAGGGCCGGACTTGAACCGGCACTCCTTTAAAGGGAACTGGATTTTGAGTCCAGCGCGTCTACCAATTCCGCCACCCCGGCATGTTGCTGTAGTAATTGTTTAAAAAACATTCGTCTACCACCAGATTTTAAAAACTTCTCTCATTATGTTGCTTCAGTTCCTGTAGCAAGCTCTTCCACATGAAATGTGAAAAAAGGCTTTCGTGATTTTGCAGACCAAATAGACTTTTATTGTACTGAACAATTTTTTTTTGAACGATATTGCTTACACCTGTATAAAATTCTTTATCATTTTTCCGATATCGAAACGTAAACGAATCCAATTTTGAATCCTGCGCGCTCTCCATCTAGACTACCACTTCCGCCGTAGGCGGACTCTCCTGTCTGAACTGAACAAATATACGACATTTTTTTAGATCTGGCAAGTCCAGGGTCATTACTCTATTGCATATCCATACTGTTGTTCACTCTTCAGAAAATTTTTTTATTGCATCGATATGTTTCACGATAGCTTTTGCTTTACTTTTTCCGAAGGTCAGCCAATGCCATGATGTGTCCGGTTCCGGATGTTCCACTAACGGGATTCGCAGGATCGGTTTCCCCTTGTATTCGCTGATGACCGGTTGTTGTTCTGATTGTTGTTCTTCCATAACTGCTTTTCTAATATTTAAGAACGTTTATAAAGATAGGCTGGATCAAATTTTTTATTTTGTTTGCCGTCATGTAAACAATACGATCCCCCGCTGAAGAGCGAAACGCATCCATGTTCTCCCCTTTTATTGATAGCATAGAATGTTACATTAAACTTCGGTTTGCCGTCGTCCGTCAACAGCCGTTTCATTTTTGTGTATTCCACAATCCGTTTGCAGGCCATGAAACACGCTTCTTCGGGAGATTTTCCCTGCCGCATAAACTCAACTATCAACACGGAACTACAGCATGTAAGATTCGCTTCCCCGCGTCCCGTTGAACCCGCACCTCCCACTTCATTATCAACATATAGTCCTGCACCGATAATTGGAGAATCACCGACGCGACCGGGGATTTTATACGCCAAACCACTTGTCGTGGTCACGCCGGAGATATTTCCATTCCGGTCCTTTCCAAGACAGTTGATGGTCCCATTTGTATGCATCACTTCATGAAATTTCGAGCCGATATTTTTATCGTCGATGGAGTGTGGAGGAAGATAATCATCTTCAGTCGACAAGTGCTCTTTCCATTTTACCCACATGTTCCGGGATTCTTCCGTCAACAAATCTTCTTCCTTGAAGCCGTGCATTTTCGCAAATTGTAACGCGCCTTCGCCCACAAGCAAAACGTGATCGGTCCGTTCCATCACCATCTTTGCTACCAACGAAGGATTTTTAATATTCCGTAATGAAGCAACAGCTCCTGCGCGATGCGTCGGTCCGTGCATGACTGATGCATCGAGTTCAACGATCCCATCTTCATTGGGTAGTCCTCCATAACCGACAGTCATATCGTTCGGATCATCTTCCACGAGATTTACTCCCGCAATAACAGCATCTAGCGCATCGCTTCCTTGTTCGATCATACGCATGGCTTTATCTACAGCAGCAAGACCGTTACCGCTGCTGATCACTACCGTAGGCCGTACAACACCCAATAGTGATTGCGTTGATGCCACCTCTGGCAGTAGTGCTGCCGCAGCTCCGGTCAATGCGACGGAGGATAAAAATTTTCGTCGAGAAAAATTGTTCATAAAAAATTCCTCTACTCAGTTATCAAGAATGGTGATAAAGTAAGATGAGAAGAATAAAGATGCAACCGGCGGCCCATACATAAGGGGAAAAAAAAGGGTGCCGAAGCACCCTTATGAAAGACGGTGAATTGTCCTGTTATTTCAAAATGAGCATCTTTTTTATGTCCGAGAATGTACCTGCAGTGAGCTTATAATAATACACACCGCTTGACATCGATGTTGCGTCAAACTGCACTGCATACACGCCGGCTTGATGTATGCCATCCGCCAATCGAGCAACTTCACGCCCGATGACATCATATACGGTCAATACAACATTCGATTGATTCGGTACATTGAACCGGATCGTTGTTGTAGGATTGAACGGATTCGGATAGTTTTGCTCAAGCATAAAGGCGGACGGTACTACTCCAGCAATCTGCTGAGCTACGGCAGCAATAGCATCAGGATCGAGAGCTATTGTTTGCATATCCGACTTGCCGATATCTCCAATGAGCGATGCAACACCGGTAGTCGTATCAATCGCGATCAATGTATTCAGCGCTGTTCCTGTACCGGTCAAGCCGTACAATTTACCATTCTTGTCGAATATGATATCCACGATACCAATACCAACATTGGCTTTCCCAACCAATGTTGATTTACCGGTGGTACGGTCCACTTTATAAATATTGTCCTGTGTACCGCCAGTTCCGGTATTGCGGAGTGACATCCAGAGCGTCCCGCTTACTGGATTGATAGCTAAACCGCCGACGCGTTGTGTCGAGCCATTCGTCCCAATTTGCGTTGCAGTGCCGGTATTCATGTTCACACGATAGATTGCACCGCTGAATGCGCCCATGTACGCCATCGAATCATCATAGATGGCAAGACCTTTTAGATTTGCAATAGGAACAATTGCCAGTTGCTGTGTATTGATGCCGTCACTACTGATGCGAAAAAGTGCACCGCCATTCGGAGCTCCGGAATTATTGTATGCGTATAATTCTTTCGATTTCGGATGGACACGCAGAGTATGGATCTGTGTTATTTCTGTTTTTGTTACCAATGTCGCAGTGCCAGCACTCGAATTGACTGTATATAGTTTTCCACCATCGACTGATCCCGTAGCAGCATACAATGTACCGGGAACAGCTTTTACGATCTGGAATCCGTTACCAGAGAGTAAAATCTTGTATGTTGGCACATTCAGATCATTCGAGGCAATCATGATGGTGTCTTTTTGTACACCACCTAAGAGCGGTTTAAAAACAACATTCAGCGCCAGTACACCTTCTCCGGGCAGCTTAAACGGAACAGCCGGTTTATTGATGATGGTAAAATGATCCGAATTGTTTGTAATTGTGGAGAAGATCAATGTATCGATACCGTCATTAGTAATAACAACTGAAAGCGTATCGCTGGCTTCATTCACTTTTTTCGTACCGAATTCAAGGAAGGAACGATCGATTGCGAAAACACCGCCGGGCATTGGTCCGATTTTCGCAGAACTGATCCATGTCCCCCATGCATTTTTTGATGATGCATATTCCGTATGCGCCCACATGGTTACCTGATCCGTCGGATCAAGCGCTGCACCGCTATAATCTCCCCAACGGTTTCGTGTTCCACCAAAAGTGAGAATATAGTTTCCAGCTCCTTCTTTCATTGTTACGCTTGAGGATAAACCGGCAGGATCATTCTTTTTTCTTCCGGAAACATATGCTCCAGGGTATTCAGTCATGCCGCTTCTTGAATACGTCACCATTATGTCCTGATCCTTATTCACAACAATCGCAGGATAAAAATACCAATATCCGTCTGCACCAAATGCCACATCTTCTAATTTTGTTTTGGTAAACGGGTTAAATTTTACATAACGGACGGCAGAATATTCATTATTCGGACCGGACGCCACAGCATGTGTAATCCACAACGCACTATCTCGGAATATAGAATTCGCACGAATCTGCCGGCTTCCGCTTTCTAACAATGGTGAACCACCGCCTAATTGTTGCGGTTGCGACGGCGTCCGATATGTATTCACCGTAATATTATCGGCAATCATCGTCGGATTCGGTCCGATAGGATCAGTCAACGTCCATACCGTCATATAATTTGTTGGATTGAACGGAGGAATGTTAACGAAAAATGCCTTGTTGCTATGGGTATAAGCATTCGGCGGTCTGATACCGTCGAAGACTGCATTTTGTTCCGGATCACGGAAATCCCAGAAATCAGAGTACGTGATCGGGTTGTTATTATTCGCATACAATTGCGCTTTTGGTATGATGCGAAGTTTGTTATACGCAAAACTTCCTCCTGCAAGAGGAAATTGACGCGAGGAAAGATACAACGCCACACTATCATATCCGAGTGCAGGATAATCTCCCCAATGTGGTGTTAATGAATCGCCGAGCGAAATACCCGAGGTACTCCATTGATACCAATTTCCCAAAGGATTGTCATCATCGGAAATAGCAAAAATGTGCCGATGATCTGTTGCCGTAGGGCTGGTCATCCACAACATCACCCATCGCTTTGCGAAATGGTCGTACAGAATCTGAGGATCATTTGGTCCCAGGCTGCCGGGAAGTGTCGAGAAAAAATTATCCGACGTGATCGTTTTTAATAGAGTTCCATTTTTTTCGAAGATGCGGAACGAAGTATTCACCATTACAATGACATGGTTGGGTCCGACAGCCATAATCGGATCTGGCGGAATGCTGTTGCCCATCGGGAATCCCTGATAAGTTTTTTGAATTACCGGGCGACCGATTGATGAAGCAACGGTGGACGCATCCTGTACGATCGGCATTTGCTGTTTTGCATCAAACTCACTTTTATATTTTTGCGGAGCAATTTCAGATAATGCTGGAATTTCATACTGCGGATAATATGGTGTCATCACTTTTTCTTGAGCAACCTGTTCGTCTCCAGAAGACATTGCCGAGGTAAAATTATCTGTATTCACCGTAACGCCCGCTGCTGTTGTCCCTGTTTTCGGTCCTTTCACAATCTCCGGTGCTGTTCCTTCAAACACTTTAAATACCAAATCACCACCGGTTGGAACTCCGCCGCTCGTTCCACCGGCATGCCATTCACCGACAAGAATATAATATGTTGTTCCGGCAAGCACTTTCATAAATACTTCCGATTGTCTCGTACCCTGTGCGTCGTCGCTACAACGAACTTCTGTCAACGAACCACACGTCCCAGTGTACACTCCTAACATAATATCAAAATCTGCCGTTGGTGTACTGCCAATCGTACTAATATAGACGAATCGATCTGCGTCCGCTGTATATTTGTACCATACGCTTTTACCGACCGCTGGAGTATCATTACAAGCTATTGTAGGATCATTAATATCCACCGTTGCAATCCGTGTATTTTGTGATGCATTAAACGGTAAAGAAGTGACAACTGTGGCCGTAGCACATGCATCATTCGGTGCTTGTGCAAATCCGACAGATGTTACGAACAACAAAAAGCACGAGACAGTGTACATGAATAGTCTCATTGAACCTCCTTGGAAGTGATAGTGGTGATGTATTTGAAACGATTGTCTGAATATAGGATTAGTAAGTATGAAAGTAAAGCTATGAAGCCTATCCTCATCCAAAAGATCCTCTTTTCTATATTGACCTTAAGAAGCAATTTTTCAATCTAAAACGGCATTCAACTGGAACAATTCAGATGTTCTCAATCATTTCCTTTTTCAGTATATTATTTTTATTGGGATGCTAATTATGCAAACAACTGTCAAATATCAATATTTAAGATATACACTGAAATATTTGCTGTTTTCCTTCAGTTGTTTAGTGTTGGCATATTCCCAACAAATAAACTATTGGTCCCCTCTCCCTAAACCTACCCCGCACACTCTCAGCAGGGTCCATTTTATCGACAGCCTGTGTGGGTGGATCACCGGACAGAACGGTGTGTTCATGTATACTTCAAACAGTGGCAGCACATGGACTCAACAACTGACCGGAACCACTGGTGAAATACCCGATCTATTTGTTAGAACAGCATCGGATATTTGGGCTATTGAATTTCATTATCCAATCGATGACACTTCGTGGTATGGAACAAATATTTTCCATTCAACCAGCGGTGGACTTCAGTGGTCCAGCCAGAGATTTGACTATGCGTTATTCCGAACAATAGCTTTTCAGGATTCGCTGATAGGTTTTCTTGGTGGATCGTACGGCATGATTGCAAAGACAACTGATGGAGGTGCAAATTGGAAACTGGTTAACGAAGGTACTTTCGAGAATAAGGATCGGTGGCCGATTTATAAAATCAGATTTTATTCAAAAGATTTTGGTATGGCTGTCGCCGGACAATTGGATGTGTTCGGCATTGTTTGGAAAACAACCGACGGCGGTGAATC
>JALNZH010000355.1 GCA_023229405.1 Bacteroidota bacterium | reverse complement strand
CAACGCTGTATCATTTATTTTTTTCGCCCCCTCCCAAAAACGATCTCTGTATCGTCAATTCTGTTTTCCTTATTTAATATGCCCGTTGTCTCTGATTGTGCATGACAATACTATCTTCATTGTCATTGCATCTTCTATAACAATCACAGCAAGCGGCGTACTGTTTTATACACAGCTTAGTACATCCGCTGGCATCCCCATCACAATAATTGAATAAGGAACAATCATGAAAACGAATGTTTTAAAATCCATCACAATCCTTTCTTTCCTTTCAACAATTGCTTTTGCCGGTGATACCGTAAAAGAAACAGAATTTAAAGTTTCCGGCAATTGCGGACAGTGCAAAACACGCATCGAAAAAGCGATGAAAATTTCCGAAGTAAAGTTTTCCAAGTGGGATAAAAAATCTAAAATGCTGAAAGTTGCATACCTCTCCGAGGCGATCACGCTCGATTCACTGCAGAAACGGATCGCATCCGTCGGACACGACACGGAAAAATTTACGGCAGAAACATCGGTCTACGAAAACCTGCCCGGGTGCTGTCTGTACCGCGACGGAAACAATACTCACTGAGAACGATATCTTCCTGTCAGTACCATGCATATCATTCCGGTGTGCGGGGAAGTACTGTACGACATTAAGAGAGAGAGCGTATGAAATATAGTATACTATTATTCACGGCAGTAACAGCGCTGGTGCATGCCCAGTTATTGACCGGCGTTGTACTGGAAAAAACAGATGACGGATTGTTTCATCCCATTATCGGCGCAAACGTGTATTGGCTGAACACCGTAAACGGTACAGTCACCGATACCAGCGGCGTCTTCCGTGTGCCGATTAACAACAGTGCCGGTCGCCTTGTCGTCAGCTATATCGGATACACTTCCGATACGGTGATGATTACTGATCAATCAAAAGTAAATATCATTTTGAAAGCCGATGCGAATAAAGTTGCGGAAGTGGAGATCGTCGGTGAACGGCAAAGCACGTTTGTTAATTATTTGTCTCCACAGAAAACCCTCGTAATGACAGAAAAGGAATTGTTTAAAGCGGCGTGTTGTAATTTGTCTGAAAGCTTCGAAACAAATCCGTCGATCGACGTTTCTTTCACCGATGCGGTCACAGGAACGAAACAGATAGAAATGCTTGGGCTTTCCGGAACATATACACAAATCACTCTGGAGAACCTTCCCGCGGTGCGCGGACTAACATCCACTGTCGGACTGACGTATGTTCCCGGAACTTGGATTGAAAATATTCAGGTGTCGAAAGGAGTCGGTTCTGTCGCCAACGGATATGAATCGATCACCGGACAGATTAATGTTGAGCTTCGTAAACCACAAAACCTGGAAGAGAAACAATTCTTCTTCAATTTCTTCGGCAATCAAGATCAACGCATAGAGGCAAATCTGAATCTCCGAACTCCACTGACGGAAGAATTGTCTTCCATGACGCTGCTGCACGCAAGCACCCAGCGGCAACGGATTGACGGCAACGACGACAAGTTTCTGGATATGCCGTTGTACAATACCATCAATGCAATTCAGCGATTTCATTTCACAAACCATACAGGTTGGGAAGGACAATTGGGGATACAATTCGTGGATGACGAAAAGCGCGGCGGAACAGTCCGGGGTTATAATTTGGATAAACCGACATTGGCGCTGCGTCCCTGGGAATACGCTTTTACTATGGATGGAAACCAACTGCGACTGTGGGGAAAGACCGGATATGTTTTTCAGCAAAAACAATATCAAAGTATCGGTATACAATGGTCCTTTACCCGGAACCGGCAGAGTTCATTCTTTACTTCCCATGAATACGGCGCGTATGAACAGTCGGGATATTTGAATTTGATTTATCAATCCATCTTCGATAATACGATGCATAAGTTCCGGACAGGATTGAGTTTCCTTTTCGACCGGTACGATGAAACATTCAAACACATCCGCTATGAGCGGACGGAACGGGTACCCGGTGCATTCTTCGAATACACCTACACACCGGGAGACGAGTTTTCCATGATTGCCGGCGTTCGTGCCGATCATCATAATCTGTTCGGAACATTTTTTACACCGCGTCTTCATCTGCGATTTACTCCACAGGAGGATTGGGTCTTCCGTGCTGTGGCGGGCCGCGGACAGAGAACGTCAAATATTTTCGCTGAGAATATGGCGTATTTTGCCAGTTCCCGTCATGTTGTTGTGCTTCCATCAAACACTCAACCGTTATACGGCTTCGATCCGGAAGTGGCGACGAATTTGGGATTTAACGTGACACACTATTTCTTTTGGGATTACCGGGAAGCGACAATCGCCATCGATTTTTATCGAACTGATTTTGACCGTCAGGTGGTTGTGGATCTCGATGCAAACGCCCAGCAGGTGCATTTCTATAATCTGAACGGGCGCTCTTTTTCCAACAGTGTACAAATCGAACTGAATATTCAACCGATCGAACAACTGGACACCCGTATCGCATACCGTTTATATGATGTGCGGCAGACGATCAACGGAACGCTTCGCGCACGTCCGTTCGTTGCACAACACCGGGCATTTATTAATTTCGGATATGCGAACGTACGCGAAGACGAAGAAGACGCGAACATGCTGTACGATGTAACGCTGCAATGGTTCGGCACAAAACGGCTGCCGGATACACAGATGAATCCTATCGGATTACAATCCCGTGCGTATTCACCAAGTTTTATTCTTGCCAATACGCAAATCACCCGCTCATTCTACGCAGGATTCGATTTGTATCTCGGAATCGAAAATCTGACGAACTTCCGTCAATCCAATCCGATTCTGGATGCAGCAAATCCGAACGGAAATTATTTTGACAGTGCGCTTATTTGGGGACCGATCTACGGCAGGACGATGTATGCAGGATTGCGGTGGAGAATATAATCACAAACACTTCCGAAGATTGTTTGTCTTCGGAAGTGTTTGTTTCAATTGATGTACTAACATCATGATACTACATGCCGATGCTTTACGGGAACAGCAGTTCGGAGATGATCCAGTGCTGTGCTTGCAATAAACGCTGCTTTCGAAGGAAGTTCGTTCACTTTTAACGCTTTCAACACTTCGTGTTCTTCTTCATTTAGCAACCGTAATTCGTGCAACGAATGCAACACGTGGTGTGCTGCCTCCCGAAATACCGCCGACTCAAAATTTTCTTCGATCAATCCCAGCAACGGAACAACGGCATGATGTTCCAACTCGATGAGAGCATCTGCTGCAACCCATCGCACATCCATATCGTCATCTAGCAGCATGTTCGCCAGTTCGGCGGCTGTTTTCGGATCCCGGATCCGTTCCAATGTTTTGCACGCTTCCCACCTGACCAATTCATTGGCATGCGACAACAGCGGAAGAATGTATGGAACTGCAGGTTTGCCGATCTTCACAAGTAGTTCACGGGCTTTTAACCGCAACACACCGTCAATCGATCGAAGA
>JALNZH010000354.1 GCA_023229405.1 Bacteroidota bacterium | reverse complement strand
AACGCTCCACGCCGGAGTGAATAAAGTACATATGATCGACGGACGGAAAAAACATTCGCTGTTACTGGAAATTTTTACAGATGAAGGGATCGGAACAGAACTCGTACTCTAAAAACTATGGCATGACAAGATTCCACAATATGTTTCCACCTGATAATTTTTATATCATGGAATACCGTAATCGTGTAATTGATTCTCAACTCATAGCTGTCCAAAATAAAACCCTTATTGACAAAAATTTATCGAAACAAGTGGATGTATGGAAGATTTGTTATGTTGAGAAAAGTATGCCCTCCCCTACATTTCTTACAGTATTGGATGAGATGTGGGAGTGAGTGAAATTTAGGAGGATTGAGTGAGCTTTTTCTCATCCTACCAAGGGGGAGATACAGAGGGGGTCTGAAATCATGAAGAGACTTTTGATGGCGTTTTTTTCCATCTACGGGCAAGTGCGAACGGGATTCAGCAAGCGCGTTACATTTCGCACGGGGTTCTTTTGCTTCTTTTCTTGTGCCGACCAAATGTTTATACCATGTCGGCATTCCTTCGGAACCCCGTCAAGAAAAGAAGGAATAAGTTTTTTTCTTTTATGATTTATTTTGGACAAGTATGTTCTCAACTTACAATTAAAAAATGAATAAAGATTTTCTCTCCATTTCGGAACTCTCCAAAAAAGAAGTCTTTGAACTTCTTGACCTCACGGATTCCCTCAAAACTCAAAAAGAGGTTAAACCGCTTGCCGGTAAGACCGTGGCAATGATTTTTCAAAAGCCATCCCTTCGCACCCGCGTGTCGTTCGAAGTGGGAGTGGTTCAGTTGGGCGGTCACGCAATCTTTTTAACGGACGAAGGAGTCGGCCTCGGCGTCCGTGAATCTGCAGCGGATGTGGCAAATGTTCTCTCTCGATTTAATGATGCAATCGTTGCCCGCGTATTCAATCACCAGCTGTTATTGGACCTTGCAAAACACGCTACTATTCCTGTCATCAATGCACTTTCCGATCTCACCCATCCGTGTCAAATCCTTGCCGATCTCTATACAATACGACAGCACGGGAAATTACGGGATCATGTGAAAGTCGCATATGTTGGCGACGGAAATAACATCGTCAACTCTTGGCTCGAACTCGCTTCCATTATTCCTATTCATTTAACCCTTGCCATACCGTTTGGATACGAACCGGACACGGAAACACTGAACAAAGCCGTGAATGCAAAAGTGAGTAAGATCGAAATCATTCGGGATCCCAGAAGTGCGGTCAATAAAGCGGATGTCGTCTATACGGATACATGGACTAGCATGGGACAGGAACAAGAAAAAACAAAACGCATCTTTGATTTCTGGGAATATCAAGTAAACGGTTCTTTACTGCGACAGGCAAAGAAGGATGTTATTGTAATGCATTGCCTTCCGGCGCACCGAGGCGAAGAGATTACGGACGAAGCGTTGGACGGACCACAATCCGTCGTGAACGACCAGGCGGAAAACCGTCTGCACATTCAAAAAGCAATCATGGCAACGTTGATCGGAAAAAAGAAATGAACAAAACACAGAGGCAATTCATCATCAAAGAGATCATCCAGGATCACAGCGTAGCAAATCAGGAAGAGCTTGTTTCCGTCCTAAAAAAACGGGGTATCGTTGTTACGCAGGCGACACTCTCCCGCGATTTTGCCGAACTTGGTATCGTCCGGATCCACACTAAAGGGAAAATCCGGTATGCAATTTCCAATCGGCTGGAAGAAACATCCATCACTCCACTCGTCACCCACGAAGTGGTTGGGATCGAATCGAATGAATCGCTGATTGTTGTTCGCACGCTTCCCGGCAGAGCCGGTGGAGTGGCGTCATATATCGATTCCGGACGGAACAAGATGATCCTCGGGACATTAGCCGGCGATGATACAGTGCTGGTAACACCAGCATCGGTGAAAAAAATTCCCATGCTGTTGAAACAAATGAAAGAATTGCTGTTCGACAAATAAGGAAACTTGGACAACAAAATTTACGCGTAATGACGTTGCACACTATCCATCAATCAGGAAGAACTATACTATGAAAAAAGAAAAAATAGCAGTCGCATATTCCGGCGGACTCGATACGTCGGTAATTGTAAAATGGCTTCAGGAAAAATATAATGCCGACATCATCACCGTTACTGGAAATCTCGGACAAAAGAAAGAATTGATCGGTGTTCCGGAAAAGGCATACAAATCTGGCGCAAAAAAAGTCTTCATGCAGAATCTTGAAAAAGAATTCGTGTATGACTACATCTTCCCTGCATTGAAAGCAGGAGCATTGTACGAACATACCTATCCCATGGCAACAGCGCTCGGTCGTCCACTGCTGGCAAAAGCATTAGTCGAAGTTGCAAAACGTGAACGCTGCACGGCAGTTGCACACGGCTGCACTGGGAAAGGAAACGATCAAGTTCGCTTCGAAGTAGCAGTAATGGCTCTTGCTCCAGAACTAAAAGTATTAGCCCCGCTGCGCGAATGGGAATTCAAATCACGCGAAGAAGAGGTGGAATATTGCCAAAGACACGGCATTCCTGTAAAAGCAACAAAGGACAGCCCGTACTCAATCGATGAAAATATCTGGGGAACCAGTATTGAATGCGGAATTCTTGAAGATCCCATGGAAGTCGCTCCGCAAGATGCATATCAACGAACCATTTCTCCGGAAAATGCTCCTGATAAACCGACCTATGTGATGATTGAATTCAAAGCAGGGGTGCCGGTCGGACTCAACGGATTGAAAATGGATGGCGTTGCATTAATTCACAAATTAAATGAAATCGCTGGTGCTAACGGTGTCGGCCGTCTTGATCTTGTCGAAAACCGCTTGGTCGGGATCAAATCCCGCGAAATCTATGAAGCTCCCGCAGCTGTAACGCTCCACTTTGCTCACCGCGAGTTGGAACGGTTGACGCTGGATAAAGAAGTGATGCATTTTAAAGCAAAGGTTTCCAACGATTACGCGGACATCATTTACAACGGTCTCTGGTTTTCGCCGCTCAAAAAAGCGCTAGACGGTTTTATTAACGAAACACAGAAAAACGTCACCGGTTTCGTAAAAGTAAAACTCTACAAAGGAAATATCGAAATCGCTGGACGGACGTCGCCATATTCTCTGTATGATATGAAACTGGCAACCTATACGAAGGAAGATACGTTCGATCACACAGCAGCGGAAGGCTTTATCAAAATTTACGGCCTCCCCTCCAAGATTTACAATCGAGTAAACAAAGAGAAGTTTGCTAAAGTGAAGAAGGTTCTAAAACGAAAGAAATAGCAGAAAATAACGTCATGCCGAAATCCCTCATGCGCACTAAATATTAAAACCGGCAGGCAGATATTTCGGTATCTTTATTTCTGCAGAAAAAGATGCTAACGTAAAAGCTGCAAACTGGTAATTGACGAGAGAAACAAAAAAACCGAAGAGCAATCTTCGGTTTTTTATTGCACTCAATAGG
>JALNZH010000021.1 GCA_023229405.1 Bacteroidota bacterium | reverse complement strand
CCAGGGAGAGCGTTCGTCAGAAAAGAAAGAATACAAAATAAAGCGTTTCTTAAAAGAAGGAAGGCTCTCTAAAATGCTTAACCTGACAGCATTGCTACCAAGGGGGGAGATACAGAGGGGGGTCTGAAATTATGAAGGGACTTTTGATGGCGTTTTTTGCCATCTACAAGAAGCATTCTTATTCATACATTTGGGCAAGATGTTTTTCTTACACAATAATATAAAGGGCAAAGTAGCGAATGTGCTGCCGTAAGGAATGTGCCGATATTTGACATTCTGTACGAACGGTATTCAATAAAGGGGAACCGTGCTGTGGCAACACCAGCGATATATGACAGCTCATTTCTAAAAAAACGTACAGTACCATTGTAATTAAAGAGGGGGTTTATGAATTCCGATTTGGTTATCCGTCTGCTTGAAGTTTCCGTCGTGCTTGTGTTCTTTGCCAGTAAAGTTTTGATTTTGATCGGCAAACGATTCGGTTGGCTGTTTGGAATTTTTGCCGCTAGTCTGGCGATTATATATTTCTATTCAACGGGCATGGTTGCCTATGTGATTGTGCAAGTAGGAATTTTAGCGGCAATGGTGTATGGTTTTCTGAAACCTTCAAAAAAAATTATTTTTGAATTACCGACTCGCTTGATCATTGCTGCTGTAGTGATGACCTTGGCTGTATTTGTTATGAACGGATCATTGGCTTTACCTAAGTCAATAGTGAGTATAGGACTTCTTTTGGGAAATTATTTTTTGACACAATCCAATTTCCGTATTGGCTGGATTCTTCTGGGACTCAGCAATGCATTCAGCGCTTATTTTGGGTATTCCAATGGACATGTTTTCTTTGCGGATTTTCAGATGGCTACTGCCGTCGTGGCTTTTATTGGAGTGATCTCTCAAAGGATGAAGGAGTAATGTCTAAAACTCGGCTTGCCAATTGGTTTTTAGAGAAGGAATTTTTCTATAGTATTTTGACAAACACTTCATTCTTAACAATTAAAACAAGTCAATTACCCCGCTTCGTTGCTTCACCACGTTATCCCGAATTACCTATGGTACGCAAATAACGTGATTTTATGATGGGAAGGATTTGTTGCTGTACAATTTGTTATGTGAAGTGGAAATTGTAGAAAACCTTTCTCCCATTCTGATTTTGATATGCTGTATCGTATCAGTTGTATATTTTACTAAGAAAATGAGCCGATGTAATAATGACTCTTACCGAAGAAGTAAAATCCAAAGCATTCGAACTCGGTTTTCACAAAGTTGGGATTGCACACGCAGAGCGGTTAAACGATGAATCAATTCGTTTGGAAGATTGGTTGCGGAGAGATTATCATGCATCGATGCAGTGGATTAAAAAAAATGTTGAAAAACGGATCGATCCGCGTTTGATCGTTCCCGGTGCCAGATCTGTTATTAGTCTGGCGGTGAATTATTACACTCCAACGCAGCATTCCCCGACAAAAGACGAAGGAAAAATTTCGCGGTATGCGTGGGGTGACGATTACCACCTCCATGTCACAAAAAGAATCCAAATGTTGTTTGAGTGCATCAAACAATGGGTGCCGGAATCAGAAGGACGATATTATGTTGATACAGGTCCGATGATGGACAAAGCGTGGGCGGCCCGCGCCGGTGTGGGGTGGCAGGGGAAGCATACGAATATTATTACCAAAGAGTACGGGTCTTGGGTATTTCTCGGTGAGATTATTACTACGTTGCAATTGGATGCAGATTTACCGATGGAAGATTTTTGTGGAACATGTACTGCATGTATCGATGCCTGTCCTACCGATGCCATTCATCAACCGTATGTCGTAGATAGTAACAGGTGCATTTCGTATCTTACCATTGAACATCGCGGTGAAATCACCGAATCGCTCGGTAAACAGTTCGATCAATGGATTTACGGCTGCGATATCTGTCAAGATGTTTGTCCCTGGAACAGATTTCAACAGGAAACAAATCATCCTGAGTTTGCACCCCGGCCGGTGAATGTTAATCCAAAGATTGACGAACTGCTATCGATCCCGCAGGAAGAATTTTCGAAACGCTTTAAAGGTTCGCCAATTAAACGGACAAAGCGAGAGGGAATTATTCGTAACGCAACCATTGTTAAGAATAACACGCGATAGTCATTGTATGCACACTGCAGAGTCTTTTTCGATGTGTGTAAAAAACTAACACAACTTTTATTTTATTACCACTACAAAAAGTTATTAATATGTCCGATAAACACAGAAAAGTCATTATCATTGGTTCAGGTCCGGCAGGACTCACCGCCGCAATTTACACAAGCAGAGCGAACCTAGCTCCGCTGATATTCGAAGGAATTCAACCTGGCGGTCAATTGACGATCACTACTGAAGTGGAGAATTTTCCCGGGTTCGAACATGGCATTCAAGGACCGGAATTGATGGACGTAATGCGGAAACAAGCACTGCGGTTTGGTGCAGAATCACAATTTAAAGTCGTCACAAAAGTTGATTTCTCGCAGCGTCCTTTCAAGGTTTGGATCGATGAGGACATTTATACTGCGGACGCAGTTATCGTTTCCACCGGTGCGTCGGCACAATGGCTTGGAATCGAATCGGAAAAACAGTTTTCCGGATACGGTGTTTCAGCCTGTGCTACTTGCGATGGATTTTTCTTCCGCAATCAGGAGGTGTATGTTGTGGGCGGCGGAGATACGGCTATGGAAGAAGCGAGCTTTTTAACAAAATTTGCATCAAAATTAACATTAGTTCACCGTAGGGATGAATTTCGCGCGTCTAAAGTGATGCAGGACCGCGTTCTCCTCAATCCGAAAGTTTCCGTTGAATGGAATTCTGTTGTCGAGGAAGTGATCGGCACAGTGGAGAACGACAAGAAAAAAATGACCGGTCTGAAATTAAAAAATGTAAAGACCGGAGAAGTGAAGCAGGTTGCAGCGGATGGACTTTTTCTTGCCATAGGACACAAACCGAATACGGAAATCTTTCGCGGAATTTTGGAAATGCATGAGAACGGATACCTCAAAGTACAACTTGGTTCAACGAAGACGAATATAGAAGGAGTCTTTGCCGCCGGTGATGTTGCAGATCACTATTACCGTCAGGCGGTGACCGCAGCCGGTAGCGGATGTATGGCTGCTATTGATGCAGAACGTTGGCTTGCTGAACAGGATTAATCCTTAAATATTTTTTAGGCTTGTATAACACTTTCAAATAGAGGATCAAATAAATAAAAATATCTTGTCATGTTGACGACCTGCCCGACCGTGCCGTTCAGGCGGGATATTAGCATCTTTCAAGGGAGAGTATGTTGCATTAGTTTCGGCATGTTGGTTTTCTGGAAAAACATTTTTCGCCTTCCACGTTATCGTGGGAGGCGTTTTTTTTACCATTCTGTCAACATGTGCTGACGACATTTCATCTTGTATGAAAAGCTGTCGCTCTTGCCTGACATCATTTCAGAAAAAAATCTCGGAAGTATTAGATTTTCCAAAAATACGCTCATTTTAGATTGGCACACTGATTGAAGTGTATAGGGTCATCACAACAATACCAGTTACCAATTACACACAATAGGAGAAACACTATGTTAGTACGATTCGCACCTATGCCGAATTTTGTTCATGAGATCGATTCGATCCTCAATGCAACCGTCGCTCCGTTTCCGTTAGTTAAACATCTGGAACGGAAGAACCGTTTTGCCGGAGTATCGATGAGTGATAGCGGGGATCAAGTGACAATCAGCGTGGAGCTGCCGGGTTTGGCAAAACAGGATGTCACCGTGAGTGTCAATGAAGGACTTTTGGTGATTACCGCTGAACGAAAACGCCCCGAATTAAAAGAACATGAACAATGGATTCGTAACGAGATGACCTATGGAAACATTGAGCGAACGATCGAGCTTCCGTACACCATTGATGTTGAAAAAGTTTCAGCAGTTCATGAAAACGGAATTCTTTCCATCGTTCTTCCAAAACATGAAAACGCAAAACCAAAACAAATTACCGTTCGTTAAACCAGGAGACAGTATCATGACAAACGAAACAGTACAACAAAAAGCTCCAATGATAATAACACCTGCCGTAAATATTTTGGAATCTTCAGATACGTTTATTGTCACACTGGATATTCCCGGTGCAACAAAAGATCGGATTAAAGCAAACATAGAAAATAATTCGTTGGTGATTGTCGCCGATGTTTTTCATGCATCCGCAGTCGAAAATGATCAATCAGAGAAACAATACCGAAGAGAATTTTCTCTCGCAAACGACATCGATGTTGATTCAACTGATGCACGGTATGATCTGGGTGTTTTAACTATCACCTTGAAGAAAAAGCAACAGTACGTGCCTAAACAAATACACGTCAATTAACGATTCAATCGAACTCGTCGTCGCGGCGGGCCCGGATTTGTTACGCCAGAAAGGAGAAAAATTATGTCACTGATTAAACGAAATTCAAGCAGGGATTTGGCATTCTGGAATCGTGAATACCCTGCGTTTCGCGGAATGCAAACGTTGCAGCACGATATGAATCGCATCGTTGATGAATTTTTCCGTGGGGATCTTCTTACCGATGATTCATTCTTTATCCGCGATTGGAATCCTGCCGTGGATATTGTCGAGAATAGCGATCAATGTATTCTGAAAGCAGAAATTCCCGGATTGACCAAAGATGATGTGAAGATCACATTGGAGAACAATGTGATCACTATTCGTGGTGAAAAAAAGAATGAAGTGGAAACAAAAGAAGGAGAGTATCACCGCATCGAACGAAGGTACGGATCCTTCGAACGATCGTTTACCGTTCCTGAATCCATCAAAATGAATGAGATCGATGCGCAATATAAGGATGGCGTACTTATTTTGACGATGCCGAAAGCAGAAGAAACAAAGCCAAAGTCTGTTGAAATAAAAGTGAGGTAATGAGTATGTGTTTTTTCAGAAAACCAAAAAAGTCCCGTAATCATCGGGACTTTTTTTATGCATGCAATGCATCGGGCATGCAAACTGTGCATAGCTAGTATAGTGATACCTAGAAAATTATTCAAATTTTGCAGATTTAATTATGGCACGGTGCTTGCAAAGTAAGATACTGTTGCAATACTAATTCACTATTCATCAATAGTTCAGGAAATTACTTATGAAGCAAATTTTGGTTGCGGCGCTATTCGCATTGGTTCTGGTTGGTTGCGACAAGAGCAATCCGGTCGAGAATACAACAAGCAGTGAAGCGTTGTTCAGTGAAGAGTCGATGTACAAAACAACAATTATGACCGATGTTGAAATCGAACAACGGCATGGAATTGATTCGGGACACGATTCGCTCCGGCATGGCAGAATGCTGGGACATCTTAAGATGTTTATTGGACTGACCGAAATTCAATTTGACAGCGTGAAAAAGTACGCTCAAACTATGTTCATTACGTTGCACGATATTCGGTCTCAGGTGCACGATAGTTTGATTACACGTGATCAGGCGCGTGAATTGGTTGTTGCGGCTCGTGTACAATTTGTTACATCGGTAACATTGATACTGACGGCAGAGCAGGTAGTAAAGTTCGAAGAATGGGTGGCTAACTTCTGGAATAATCCTTCGCATCGTAGAGGTCATGGTGGAAAGGGCGGTCACGGTGGCGGTCATGGCGGACCGGGCGGTGGTCCCGGCGGAAGACCATAAATAATAGAACAAAGGCGGACAGATGTCCGCCTTTGTTTATTGTAGTCGGAGCCTCAAAAAAGCACCCGTATAATCTGGAGAGAGAATGGGATGGATCGACATCGATTCGTTCCCAGTTCTATGAAAATAGGGAATAATGTAACCGATAGATGTTCCCACCGCTGCTCCAATTGCAATATCCGATAGGAAATGAGCGCCGGAAGTTACTCGTAAGAGTGATACAGCTGAAGCCAATCCAATCGCGCCTCCCCAAATGATCTTCCGGTATTCTGTGTCCGGATGATAATCGATATATACTGTGGCAAAAAAAACGCTGGTTGCAAATGCCCATGTCGCATGACCGGAATAAAATGATCGAAGTGTTTCGTTATCTTGTTTTTCCTGCAATGGCGCCTTCAATCCGTATGCATATGGCCGCACCCTTCGCACTAATCCTTTTCCGTACGACGGCATAAATGTCGCGAATATCACTGTTTCAAGATACATAGTGGAAATAGTCTTGAAATCACTTCGCATCTTGGAATCAAAAACAAAAAGGATTGGAGAAAGGATCGATCCACCTACTAGCAGATCGCTGAGAGTCGATTGTTCTTTGGAGTACCAACCTGCCGTCAGACGATCGATAGGATTAATATTCCGTTTATTTAAAGATTGAATCTCGGGAATCGTTAGCGTTGTTAATTTCTCGTCAACAGACGATGCAGTTAATGCCACGATAGCAGCTGTGCCGAATACGGATCCATCGACAGACAGAGAAGTAGAATAAGGATGATGAATATTCTGACAAAACACGTACGGAATCAACCAGAAAATCAAAAAGAAAATTTTAAAAGTCATGTGAAATTCCAACCGGATGGATATATCCTTTAAATGTATTGTTGTAAATCAATATACTAGAAAAATGGAAAAGCCAACACGGTCACATTCTATTTTTGATTGTTTGCATATTTCTCGCGGTTTTTCCATATTCACAGTACAAATTCACCAATTTTTTCCCACTGTACGGTATATTTATGAATGTTCGGAAACCGTTAAAATACTTTCTTATTGTTTGTGCCATCATGTTGGTAATGATGCAGTTCATCCAACCCAATAGAGATAATCCCCCGGTCGATGCTTCAATGACCCTCACTACCCAATTAAAAGTTCCATCGGAAGTAGCAGCATTATTAGAGAGAGGATGCAGAGATTGTCATTCCAATCAGACTGTCTGGCCGTTTTATTCGTATATCGCACCGGCTTCTTGGCTTGTTTCGTACGATGTAATGGAAGGGCGCAAGCATTTTAATATGTCTGAATGGGGGAAATATAAGGAGGGGAAAAAAATCCAAAAATTATCCGGTATTTTTCAGGCAGTTTCCGAGCGATCCATGCCACTACCGAAATATATTCCTTTACATCCGGAAGCGAATTTTACAGATGCTGAAAGGTCTGTGCTGAGTTTGTGGGCGCAACAAGAGGGGGAAAGGATGATGGGGGGCAGTGAAGAAGAAACGGATAAATAGCAGAAGCGACGATTCCCGTCTTATGTGATGGAACGTACAACATCCCAGTAACATTACTCAGTATTTTACATCGATAAAACAGTGAACAACAAGATCAATCGACAGTTGAGCATAATGATGAGTTGCTGTTTCAAGATATTGAATAATGAAGTGTATTGCCGTATCATCCGATCAAATTGGAGAAACGCATGAAAACAACGTTGCGAACGCTATTATTGCCATTCATAGGATTCGCGATTTCTGTATCATCCTGCGGTCCGAATTTGGCTCAGATCACGACGGACTTGATTGCAGACGGCCGAAATGATGAAGCGATCGCCCGGATGAATCGAGCCTTGGTGCTTGAACCGGATGTTCCGGAATATAAACGGTTGATGGGGATTGCTCTCTATAATAAGAAATTGTATTCGGAAAGTGTGACGTTATTCCAACGGGTTCTTACCGATGATGAAGAAGATGATCTGTCGGCATATTATCTAGCCGCATCGTATGAAGCCTTACATGATTATAATAGGGCAATTCGATATTATCGTCTCTATAACGAACTGACGTTTTTTGGTGAATATAAGGATGTTGTTGAAGCCCGTATCAAATTGTTGTATCGACAACAAATGGAAGCGGAAGCACGGCGTGCAATGTTGATGGAACAGCAATTGGATGTTTCCAAAATCCCGAATAACACGATTGCCATACTCTACTTTGAAAACAAAGGACAAAAGGCAGAATTAAATCCGTTGCAAAAAGGGATTACTGAAATGGTCATCACGGACCTTACTAAAGTACGATCATTAAAAGTGGTTGAACGGATACGTCTTCATGAGATGATGCAGGAATTGAATCTGGCAGAAACAGATATGGTGGATCAGCGCACTGCCCCGCGTTTGGGTAAACTGCTGGGAGCCTTTCGACTGGTGAAGGGATCTTTTTTTGAGCTGACCGGAGATAATATCAATATCGATGCTTTTGTCGCTCGTACAAAAACCGGTGAATTGGACGTGACAACGAATATCTCCGGTAATATGAAGGATTTCTTCCGCATGGAAAAAGATCTGGTATTTAAAATTATTGCCGATCTAAAAATCAAGTTGTCTGATGCAGAACGGGAAGCAATTCTGGAAATACCGACAGAAAACTTCTTCGCCTTCTTGCAATATTCCCGTGGATTGGATTATGAAGATCGCGGTTTATATACCCAAGCATTCCAGGCATATTCACAGGCCGCTGTTAGCGATCCGAACTTTTCCCAGGCAAAAACGAGCGCATCATCGGCAAAAAAAGTGGAACAGATTGTAGGAACAACAACCGAACCGAGTGCTACGGAAAGCGAAACATCTGAACAAAAATCGTCAGAACAAAAAGCATCCGGACAAAAAACGCAGACACAAAGTACTTCCGCCAGCAAAGCGGGTGGAGGCAAGACTGCACCGCCAAGCACCACACCTCCGCCCCCGCCGCCTCCGCCGAATTCTTCAGGAGGAGGGACAACATCATCGTCACCGGGTGGTAGTTCTGGATTTGGCAGTACCGTTGAGCAGGTTGCCAATAGAGCTAACTCTTCCAATACAAGTATTACCAATACAACAATACCTGGTACGGGTTCTAACAATACACCACAAACGACGGTTATTACCCCTTTAGAAGCACCACCGTCACCACCAGAGAATTAGGACCGTTATGAAATGGTTCGTATTCTTTTTCGTTTCCATGGGAGGATTTCTTTTCTCCCAGAAAGCGGTCATGACACCGTTGGGACCGGAAGGTGGAGTAATATCGTTGCTTAAAGGATCATTGAACGATGATGTAGTAATCGCCGTTGTTCGAGAGCAAGGTATTTTCCGATCGACAGATGGAGGCAACACATGGAAAACCGTTGTCTTGCCATTCCTTCCAACTTCCGGTGTCGATATCCACGATATCGTTTTTCATCCAAGTTCCTCAGATACGGTCCTGTTGACGACGACGCAAGGCTTATACCGTAGCAATAATCAAGGCGTATCGTTTACTCTTGTGCCGTCGAATCCCTCACCGCAGCAGAGCATAGAATATTCCCAGGCTAATCCTTCCATACTTTTTGGCAGCGATATGAAAGGCCCGTTGAAATCTATTGATGGGGGAAACAATTGGTCCCCGTTGAAAGACGGTCTTTACTTTGGCGACCGGTTTATCAGCCAAATCGCTGTCCATCCTGCCGATACCGGAAATAATATTCGGTTGCTTGCTGCTGCCGGTTTTGATGATAGTGTTGGACTTTTTTTCTCCAGCAATAGCGGAATGACCTGGAAGCCGTTCAATAAAGGTCTTGCTAGTGGGATTGCGCGGAGAATCTATAAAGTGGAAATCGACACGATGGGAACTGGACGGTCACATTTCCGTGCAGTAATCGGTACGGCAAATGGGATCTATGGAGCTCAAACCAATTATTCCGATACGACTTGGATCTCGCTCTCAACGGGTACCAGCCAGTCAACCGGGGTGGTGACAGATGGAATTCTCGTCTACGATCATTTTGATCCTACAGATACTATTTACGGCCAACATAAGTTTGCTCTATACTATTCCTCAAATGCATCGGAATACGACGGTATCCCCCGACCGTTTACCGAAAAGAATGGATTGTTCAAGATCGCCTCCAAATACAATTCATTATTCAGAATTCTTGAACCGCCGCCCGAACAAAGAATTTTTGCCGGTCTCGCGGACATTATATCGCTGTTTATTCCGTCAGAAAAAAATAAATCAAAAATCTATCTCGGAACCACGAACGGCATCTTCATCAGTATTGACGATGGAATAACATGGGAGCGAAAAAATTCCGGTATCAACAATACTATTATTCGAAATACCGTTTCACTGCCGTCACCGATAGGAGGACACTATCTTTTCGCTGGCATTTTTGGTGGCGGTATTATGCGATCGTCGAATGAAGGCGGTACATGGTCCGAGGTAAACAACGGCGTTAGGTCTCCTTACATTCTCTCGCTTGATGTAGACAAAAAAGAAAATATTCTGTATGCCGGTACTGCATACAGCGTGTATCGTTCGATTGACCGAGGGCAATCGTGGACAGAATTGTTTAAAGTTGACACGAGCGTTATTCTTAATCCCACCAGGTTTACGAACAGAAGTCATGAGATTTCTGTCCGACATTCTCCCGTCAAGAGTACGAATGTGATGTTCAATAGTACAGTATTCGGATTGTGGATGTCGACAAACGGTGGTGGAACTTGGAACAATATTGTCCCTCCGGGAATATCCGGTGCGGAAACTGTTCCGGAAAATATCGAATTCGATCCCATCGATGCGTCGACGATATATTATGCCGCGGGGAATTTCTTTAAATCAACGAATGCCGGACAAACGTGGACGGATATTTCCACCACAATGCCAAAACAAGGATTTAATCCTTTCACACAATCAATGGACGGGATCATTGGATTAAGTCCAACGATCAATCCGCTGAATACCAAAGAAATATTTCTTGCGACAGTATTCTTGAAAGGCGAAGGAATTCCGTTCCGTCTTTTCAAAACAACAGATGGTGGCACTTCGTGGGATCCACTCTCGGTTCCTATTCCTGTTTATGATATTCTCTATGACCCGATTGATGCTCGACGGCTTGTAGCCGGTGGGCCCGCAGGAATTTTCCGCACGGTGAACGGCGGTTCAACGTGGACAAGAGTGAGTGATTCAGCATCCGCAGTCCGGTATTTCTTGGTTCACGACCACTACAAAAACAGTAATATGTTCTACGCCGGTAGCGAACAAGGAGCATACAGTTTTGAATTGCCCGATTATCCTAAGCTCACCATTGATACCGCTCTGTATGATTTCGGCAGTATTATTGCCGGAACAGATTCTATCCGGAAAATCTCGCTGAACAATCAAATGGGAAATCGCAACGTGTTGCTCTCCTATCTAAGTCTGAGTGATTCAGTTTCATTCACCTATGGCGGACCAACGGCAATGAACATTCCGGCCGGCGGTGAATTTGCTGTGCCGGTAACGTTTACTCCCGGATCATCCGGTCTAAAATTTGCAGTACTGCGGTTTGCTACAACCGATCTGTCATTCCCTCTTGTTCAAATCGCTCTTCGGGGACACGGTTTCAATCGATATCCTTTTGAAAAATTCGTTTTTGGATTTGGAACGGTGTCGGTGGATAGGGATTCTACTCTCGAAATTCCGATCCCGAATGAAAGTCAACAACAATTGACTGTTTCACTGTTGCAAAATTCGGATTCCGTAAATTTTTCATTGATGAATGGGAAAAGTTTTTCCGTCGATACCGGTACAATTGGGTCTTTGGTGCTTCGATTTCATCCGAAAAGTTCCGGTGAACACCGATCAATCCTTCGTATGACAACGAACGATCCTCGATTTCCGGAAGTGAAACTTTTGATGTCCGGATCCGGTGTGCGAAAAAACTATCTTTCCCGAAAGGTGGTGATCGATACGGCATTCGGAATTTTTATTGAAGGTTCGAAATTGATCTCGGAGTATTATGAACAATTCCGAAATTCGTTGGCAAAAGCGGGATTAAACGTGAACCTGCTACAGCCATACTCGTTTACGGGAAATCACTCTATTGCAATTATCCAGCCTTCCCTGCCCATCATCGGTTCGGCGAAGGATGCCCTACAGAATTTTGTCGCTTCGGGCGGAACGGTTGTGCTGATTGCCGATCACCGCGATTCGAGTGCCCACTTATTGAATCTCTTTTTGCGCGATCCGGAATGGCTTTTAAAATACGGTGCAACAACAGGAATACAATTTGGGCAGACAACTCTTTTTGACTCAGCGTTATTCTATCAAGGATTGGATGGCGCGATTATTTCCACTGCTGCACTCAGTCATAAGTATACATTTCATGCAGATAGTATCCTGTTTTCGTTTGGAACATTTTTAACCGTCGATACATCGGCTGCAAATACCAATCTCCTGTACACAGCCAAATCACAAACGTTGTTTTCCATAAATGACACCGGAGGGATCGCTTCCTTCGCTGGACCAGCAGTGACGGCGGCATATTCCACTATCGGTGCGGGCAGAATTATTGCTGTTGCTGATCCTGAATTGTGGTGGAATGGTGTACCGGAAGATACAACCTCTCCATTTGGAATTTACGGTGCGCAGAATCTTCAATTTGCGTTGAACGTTTTCGGTTCAATCGAAAATATTACCGCCAGTTTACGGGAAACGATTGAAGAACGGTATGAATTGATTAGTATACCGTACACTTTCGAAGATTCCACCGTTTTAACATTGTTCAAAGATTTGGGAGAGAATAATAATTATTTGTGGCGAATGTTTGGGAAGTTTTCAAAAGCAGGTGGGTATAAAGAATTTCCAAAAGACTTTTCGACAATTAATCGTGGTGAGGGGTATTGGCTGATTACCAAGGAAAAAAAACAGGTTAAGCTTGGTATGACGAGTCTGCCCGGTGTTGCCGAAGATTTTGAAATTGAAGTTCATCCCGGGTATACAATGATCGGCAATCCTTTCCCATACACTGTAAGTTGGACCAATTCCGTCGTAGCGGACAGTGTAGAAAAAGTGTTATGGTCATATAGCAATGGAAAGTATGATACAACATCTGTTGTGATGGAAGCGCTAAAAGGATATTGGGTATTTAACAGAGGAAAAACTCCTAAAATCATTCGAATCAATGCAGTTCCTGTAGAAGTTAGCGCTGTTCCGAAAGTAGGAAACACAGGCTATGTGGTGAATCCGCAGGAATGGAAGATGCATCTGATGTTAACTTCAACCGACGGGACAGATTCAAAGAATTTTATCGGTGTAACAAACACTGCAAGCGATGGCTGGGATGATGAAGATTTTGTCAAGCCCCCGGCGTTACCATCACAGCCAGCAACGCTAACCTTGAAGAATCATGGTGAAAATCTTTCTGCGGACTATCGAGCACGGAACGACGAAGGCCACAGCTGGGAATTTTCAGTTTCCGGAACTTCACCATATTCACCGTTGCGTATCACTGCTGAACAATTCGGCACTATTCCACAGAAGTTCAGGATGTACCTGGTGGATTTAAAAAGCGAAAGAATGTTTGATTTCAGGACTTCGACGTCCTACGAATTTTCGTTCCAAAAAAATGAGAAAGTCCGTCAATTCCGATTTATAACAGGCACCTCCAAGTTTTTAGAGGAACACTCCGATGGAATTCCGGTAATTCCGTTGGATTATTCACTCTCTCAGAATTATCCTAATCCATTTAATCCTGTGACCACTATTCATTATTCGATCTCAAATCGTGGAGAGGTGAAACTCGTAATTTTTAATGTGTTAGGGCAAAAAGTGAGAACATTGGTCCACCTTCAGCATCTGATTGGGTCATATTCTGTTACCTGGGATGGGAAAGATAATAATGGAATATTGCTATCAAGTGGTATATATTACTACCAAATTCAAGCTAATAATTACAGGTCGGTCAAAAAGATGACCTTTATCAAATAATTCAGAATTGTGATGATAAATACATCTTTCAAACTCCACAATTTCCATATTTCAGCTGCATTGGTGACATTGGTTTTTTTGTTCTTTGAAACCGGAACTGCTCAATTGGAAAAAGGAAGCGACAAATCAATCTTCCGGGGTGCTTCCGGTATAACCATTGGCGGCATTCAACAGCAATGGGTGTTAAAAGATACGAAGGGGAACGAAGTTGGAACTTTGGCTCAACAATCTGCTCCGGTTTCAATCGCGCTACCATTGGCAAATAGACTTTTGTTGTCGGTTTCTAATTCCGGTGTCATTTCGAAATTCGAAGCTACCAGTTCCATGAATATCGTAGACACTCGTGTAGCGATATCATATGTCTTTCCCGGAGAAAAACTTTGGCTTACCGGTGGCATCAGTCTTCCTACCGGCAAAACGCAGCTTGACCAGTCGGATTTGAATATGACTGCTTTTTTAGGCCAAACTGCGTTTGGATATAAAGTACCAACTTTTGGTCAGGGACTGTCCGGGAATGCTTCACTTGTGTATGCCGGATCGCTGACAAGACGAATGGTGTTGGGCATTGGAGTATCATACTTTTATAAAGGTCCATTCAAACCTTTAAAAGCGTCGAATGTAGAATATGATGCCGGTGATGAAGTTTCATTAAATGCAGGGTACGATTATATCACCTATGGAAAGAGCGCCCGCCTTTCATTTGATGTTACGGGAACATATTTCATGAGGGATGAGATCAGCGGTTCCGGAGAAGTGTTCGAATCAGGGCCGAGAGTGATCGCAACGATTCTTTACGCATTAAAAACGGAAAGTATCAATCATACGGTTCAATTGCGGTCCCGATACCGTCTGCAAAACAATTTTATCAGCAGTAATAAAAAATATGATGCATCGTTGCAGATCGAAGGTCAGTACAGTCTGGGTACTATGATCTCCAGCGCATTGTATACTTCGTTTGTTGGGGAGGGGAAATATTACACACCCGATCAGGTTCCGGCAGGTATTAGTTATATTGAAACAGGAAGTGCACAAATCGGTTCTGTCGGAGCCGACATTTCAATTGTTACGTGGGGTTGGGTACAGCCAACTATCGGTGCACGATATGCAATGGGATCGATTACGATATCCGGCGTTGATTACGATGTCAGCGGAATTGACGGGAATCTGACGCTGCGGATCACTTTATAAAAATTTTAATCACTTAACATATCATAATACTGGAAGGAAATCAGTATGAAACAACAACAGGTACTTTTTGGTCTGCTTGCGATTTGTGCGCTCTTGGTGAACAGTGTTGTGTTCGTTCAAACGGCACAGGCAGGCGATCCTAAAACGATAGCGGTTTTGTATTTTGAAAATAACAGTGTCGTTGATAAGGATAAATTGGATCCGCTAAAAAAAGGCCTGGCGGATATGATGATCACTGAAATGACGAAGATTAAAGGGATTAAAGTTGTGGAACGTCAACGAATCCAATCTATTATCGAAGAACTGAATTTGAATGAAACAGATATGGTGGATAAATCGACGACGCAGAAAATGGGAAAACTGCTCGGGGCAAAGGTGATGTTATTCGGCGGATTTTCAAACCTGTTTAACGATAAACTGCGGATAGATGTTCGCATTGTTCGTACTGAAACTGGCGAAACTTTAAAAGCGGAAGAAGAAACGGGTGAACTTGATGAGTTTTTGACGATGCTCCAGTCGCTGGTAAAAAAGATCGCTTCGGATCTGGAAGTGAAAATGACCTCTGATGATGAAGATAGACTCGAGGCGTCGAAAGATGGAAATTTTAACGGATATGTTACATATGCAGAGGCTTTAAATTTTGAGGATCAGGGCAAGAAGCTTGAAAAGCAGGGGAAGAAATCCGAAGCAAAATCTGCTTATGAAAATGCGCGGTCCATGTATCAAAAAGCATGGGATGAATCGGAAGGGTATGAACCCGCAAAACAAAAGGCGGACGAAATGGCGTCATTAATCTCGAAATTGAAATAATTATCAATTAATCAGGAGAAGAAACATGAAACGCATTCTTTCGTTACTCTGTCTGTTTTCGCTGATCGGTATGCTTGTTCAGCCGCCGACAATCATAGCGCAAAATGCCGATATGCCCCGTGTAATGGTCGTTGTCGATGAGAAGATTGACAATGTAGATGCCACTGCGCGAAAGGTAGCCGGTAAGATAGAAAAAGCATTATTGGATAAAGGGTATCGCATTGTTGACTCACGACAATTTTCAGAAGTGCGTGCCCGCGATGTTGCGGCAGCGGATGCCACCAAAGCAAAAGAACTCGGTCGCCGATATGGTGCTGAGTTGATTATAGCCGGCGGAGCCCAGGCGAATTTTGGTGGCGAAAAGGAAGTGTATGGTATTAAGACAAATGAATTTACCTCAGACGGTGAGGCGAAACTGATTATCACCGATACCGGTGAAATTCTCGCCGTTGCAAGCGCATCATCGAAAAAATCGGCACAGGGAAAATCGCAGGCAGCATCCAAGTCGTTGGAAGAGATCGGAGACATGCTGGCGACCGAATTGATGGCGAAGATCGATGCGAAGATGAAGGAAATGAAAGAAAAACCGATCATCGTCGAATTGATCCTTCAAGGAGTAAACGATGCGTCGCTGGTGAAGATCGAATCCGATCTTCCATCGAAGATTTCGATGATCGAAAAAATGAAGTTACGGTATATGGAAGGGGGTTCCGCATCCTACGATGTTGTTATGAAAGGAACCCTGGATGACCTCCGAAAAGCATTCTCCGGCATGCAGGAATATTCCGTCGTCGGTGCTTCAGGAAACAGACTGGATGTTTCTACAAAAACGAGCGGAATCAAAAAAGCCAGCGTTATCATGTCTAGCGCATTGGAGATTACCGAATTTAAAGTGGAGAATATCTTTCCCGCACAGTTTGTGTATTATTCTAAAAATCCCATCGGCGCAGTGACATTGGAAAATACCGGGAAAATAGATATTAAAAATATTAAAGCAAAAATTTTCATCCCGAACTATATGGCGTTCGCCTCGGAACAGATGATTCCGTTGTTGAAAGCAGGGGAGAAGAAAACGTTTGAAGTTTCCGCAACATTGGATAAAGAAAAACTTCAGGCGGTGAGTGAGAATACAATCGCTCAGATCAGAACCGAAATCTCGTATACGCAAGGAGGAGAAGAGAAAGTTCGCAGTATCACCAAACCGGTGACAATCTACAGTAAAAATTCCATCAGCTGGAATAAACCGGGACACGTCGGTGCGTTTGTTACTTATAAAGATGCAGCAGTGGAAAACTTCTCCCGCAATGTTGTTGGCACGGTGAAATTTGATCAATCAATTTATCCGAACGCTTCGCGAAATATGCAGAACGCCATGAAGATTTGGGACGCCGTTCGTGCATTTTCAATCAATTATGTCTCCGATCCGTGGGTTGTTGCCGAAGGCGACGTACTGGATGAGATTCAGTTTCCTCGACAAACACTCGCTAAAAAAGCGGGAGATTGTGACGACAGTTCGATCCTTCTGGCGGCATGTTTGGAAAACCTCGGTGTTCGCACAATGCTGATCGGTACATCGGATCATATTTTTATTATGTTCGATACTGGAGTGAATAAGAAAAATGCCTCACGTGTAAGTTTGAACGATCGGGATTTTGTTATTCGTGAAAACACGGTGTGGATTCCGTTGGAAACGACGATTATTAACAAGCCGTTCGCCGACGCATGGAGGATGGGAGCTGATGGATTCTATAAAACGGCCGATGTAAAAGGCAAAATGGATATCATCGACGTCCGTAAATCTTGGGAAATGTCACCACCAAGCAATCTGGCGGGAGACGAAAAAATTGCCGCAACACCGGCAGCGGCCGACATTGAAAAATTGCTGGTTGCAGATGCACAAAGTCTTGTCAGTGCCAACAATGACATGGTTGCTCAAAAAGTGACGTATCTGAAAGGGCAAAATACCGAACAATCCTCAAACGAAGCGGCTATGATACTAGCGAATGCCGGAAAATACGATGAAGCGATCGTTGCAATCAAATCATATTCATCCGCATCATCACAGAATAACCTTGGCAATATTTACTTGTTAAAAGGTGATTCTCTGAATGCACACAAGAGTTATTCTGACGCAATGGCTGCGGATACCAAAGACGGCGGAATTAATCTAAATATGGGCCTGCTGAAATATCTCGGCGGCGACCATAACGGCACCGTGGATGCATTCGCAGCAGCAGTGTCGAAATTCCCCACTCAGGAACAGGCATATTCCGAATTGGGGATCGATAACATTGTTGCCGAAATGGGACAGACCCGGGCAGCGGAAAAAACCGCTGCCATTGATAAGGGAGAATTGCAAAGTTTGTTGTTCAGCGCATTACAGGATCTGCAGTCACGCCGGGATGCACGTACTGCGAGCCGTCAGGTTCGACGCGGCGAGAATAAATTTCTCTTTGGCGGACGCCGCGGTATCGATCCGACCGCATTAGCGAATATTAAAGACTTCCTCTATTGGAAAATTTAGTTGGATAAATTAAGTATTTTTTTGCAAGTTACCCTCCACATCGGAGGGTAACTTGTTTTAAAGGGAAGTTCATTTAACCAATCTTTCAATTTTCGGGGTACTATGAACAAAAAACTCATCAAAGCGCTCTTCGGAATCCTCTTCGCGATTCTCTCCATTGCCGTCACCGGCGGATTATTTCAGTTGGAGTTCTTCAAATCATTGGAACTGAAAGCATACGACGCTCTATTACAGGCGCGTGGCGAACGACCTCACACTTCAAATGTGGTTATCGTAACGATCGATGAATATACCATGAAGGAGATGGATTATCCGCTGCCGAGAGATAAATACGGAACGCTACTTGCAATTCTTGCGCAAAGCGGCGCACTTGCGGTAGGAGTCGACGATATTTCATTTCCGACGATCCGGCAGGACAGTATCTCACAGTATGAAAACGATCAATTTTTATTTTTCCATTCGTATGCTCCAAATGTGTATCATGCGATCGGACCGTTTGTGCCGAACGAAGAGAATCCGGGAGAACGAAGATCAATTGATGTGGAAGCTGCAAAAATTCTTCACCAACACTCCATCCCGAAAAGGGCACAATTCAATTTTCCCCAGGCAACGTATATCGACGAACGCCCGTACGATTCGCTGGTAAATTTGGCGGCAGGTATAGGCCACATCCTTATCCGGCCGGATTCGATCGACGGCATCATCCGTTCAGTTCCTTTCTTCGTTGAGTACGCCGGGGATTATTATCCGACATTCGGCGCGGCGCTTGCGTTTGCCGCTGCACAGGTTGATTTGCAGACGGTGAATGTTGAAGCGGGAGAAGAGGGTGGATTGATTGTGCGGGCGGGACAGATGGAAATTCCGCTTGATGAGTACGGTTTCCTTCGGGTGGATTATGCCGGACAGAATGATTTGTACAAACAGATCTCGTTTCAGGAAGTACTGGATGCGTTTGTGAAAAAAGATGCGGCAGCACTTTCCATGTTCAAAGATGCGGTCGTGATTATTGGTCCCACCGCCAGGTCCATCGGCGACCATAATGCGACACCACTGGCAGACATCTCACCGAACTGTTTTGTTCACGCCAATGTGTACGATCAGATAATGAGTGCCAAGTATATTGCTCCTGCGCCGTATAATTCCCAATTGATGTTCCTTGTGTTGATTGCTCTCTTGGTTTCTATTGCAGCTATCCTATTAAAACTCCGTTGGAGCGTTCCGATCGGTATATTGTTAATCGGTGGTTATTTGATGTTTGCCTATTCAACATTTCAAAATACCGGTGTTGTCTATTATATTGTCGAACCGATTTTTGCTCTTTTCTTCTGTTTTGCTTCGGCGATGTCTTATAATGCGGCGACGGAAGGAAGACAAAAGGCGCAAATAAAAGGAATGTTCGAGAAATATGTCGATAAAGCAGTCGTCAAACAAATTCTCGACAATCCGTCACTTGTGAAACTCGGGGGTGAAGAACGGGAAATTACTACGTTGTTTGCCGATATCGAAGGATTCACCAGTATGGCTGAAAAGATGGGTCCGACCAATACCGTTGGAATGTTGAATTCCTATCTCACCGAAATGTCCAACATTATCATAGAAAACGGCGGTACGATCGACAAATATATCGGAGACGCCATTATGTCTTTCTGGGGTGCGCCGATATCAGATGCCGATCAGGCATTTAATTCTTGCGCAGCGGCGATTAATATGCAACGGAAATTGACCGCACTGCATACAAAGTGGATTCATTATGGCAGACCGGTTGTTAACCAGCGAATTGGAATTAATACCGGCCGTGCGGTGGTAGGAAATATGGGGGCTGAAACTCGCTTGAATTATACAGCGATCGGCGATGCAGTGAATCTGGCTGCCCGTCTGGAAGGGGTGAATAAAGAGTATGGAACACGGCTGCTGATGAGCGAGTTTACATATCGAAAAGTTCATGACAAAGTCCTTTCTCGGGAAATGGATCTTGTCGTAGTGATGGGTAAATCCGAACCGGTGAGGATCTATGAATTGATTGCGCTGGCAGACGAAGTACAGACCGATGCGACCAAAAAATTCTTGGAATTTTATCACAATGGTTTGGAAGCATACAAAAAACGTGCGTGGAAGAGTGCGATCGATCAATTCCAACAGGCGCTATCTATTCGCCGGGACGATATTGTCTCCAACCTCTACATTCAGCGCGCCACGATGTTCAATGATTCGCCGCCGGCGGATGATTGGAACGGTGTTTTTATTATGACTAAAAAATAGACACTCCCGGAGGTCATTCCATCGGCTGAACATTCACAGTTCAGCCGTTTTTTTTTAAGGGTAATGATTCATTGATTTTTCATCATTTCTTTTATACTTTGTCTCGGCAATTTTAACGAATAACTGCGCACTCTTATGAATCCTTTCTTCAGATTTGTCAATTCTTCCGTCGGCAAAAAGATCCTCATGAGCCTGACCGGAATTTTTCTTTCCGTTTTTCTGGTAGAACATCTTGCAGGTAATCTTCTACTGTTAAAATCAGACGGCGGTCAAGCATTTAATGATTATGCGAAATTTATGGGAGGCAATCCCATTGTACGAATTCTGGAGATCGGTCTTCTCGGCCTGATTCTGCTGCATATCGTCAATGGAATACGCTTATGGTTGAGTAATCGCACGGCGCGCGGGAAAGGGTACGGCGAGTATAGACTCGACGAGAACACCACGCTACAGGCACGGATGATGAAATTTTCCGCAGCACTGGTGCTGTTGTTCCTGGTGATCCATTTGCAAAAATTCTGGGTGCCGGCAAGATTTTTAGGTGAACATGATATCGCTTCCTTGATTTATTATACCTTCCAACAACCGTTTTACGTGATCTTTTATCTGGTTTCGTTGATTGTGGTTGGTTACCATCTGCGGCACGGATTCCAATCTGCATTTCAGACGATGGGCTTCAGGACAAAGCCCTATCAGGCACTGATCGAATTTGTGGCAGTGCTGTTCTGGCTCATCGTTCCGGTCGGTTTTGCGATCATTCCGATCTATATCTATTTTTTCAGCGGCAGTCCGGTCGCTGTTGTTCAATAACGTCTATCCGATACCATTATGAATCTGAACTCACATATTCCCGACGGACCGCTGGAGAAAAAGTGGTCATCACATAAATTCAACATGAAACTGGTCAATCCTTCGAATCGGCGGAAGTACAAGATTATCGTCGTGGGAACAGGATTGGCCGGATCGTCTGTGGCAGCAACACTGGGCGAACTTGGATATAACGTCCATGCCTTCTCATTCCATGAATCGCCCCGCCGTGCGCACAGTATTGCCGCGCAAGGTGGAATCAACGCGCCGAAGAACTATTCCAATGACGGGGACAGCGTTTACCGGCTGTTTTATGATACAATTAAAGGGGGAGATTACCGTGCTCGTGAATCGAACGTCTTTCGTCTGGCGGAGGTAAGCGGCTCGATTATCGATCAATGTGTGGCACAGGGAGTACCGTTTGCCCGTGACTATGCCGGGTATCTTGATAATCGTTCGTTCGGCGGTGCACAGGTTTCTAGAACATTTTATGCGCGGGGGCAAACAGGACAACAATTACTGCTTGGCGCTTATTCTGCATTGAATCGTCAAATAGACAGTGGCGCAGTAAAGTTTTACGAACGTCGTGAAATGCTCGATCTGGTGATAGTGGACGGGAAAGCGCGCGGTATCGTTGCCCGTAATCTTATCAACGGAAAAATTGAGTCATATTCGGCGGATGCTGTTGTTCTTGCTACTGGCGGGTATGCGAACGTCTTCTTTCTTTCTACGAATGCAAAAGCGAGCAATGCCACGGCGGCATGGCGCGCGCACAAAAAAGGTGCACTGTTCGGAAATCCCTGCTTCACGCAGATCCATCCCACTTGTATTCCAGTCACCGGAGATCATCAATCGAAACTGACTCTGATGAGCGAAAGCTTACGGAATGACGGGCGTGTGTGGGTGCCGAAGAAAAAAGGGGATACGCGGAGTGCGAAAGATATTCCTGAAAATGAACGGGATTATTATCTGGAACGCCTCTATCCTTCATTCGGAAATCTTGTTCCTCGCGACGTCGCATCGCGCCGGGCAAAAGAAATGTGTGACAACGGATATGGCGTTGGTTCATCAAAAATGGCGGTGTATCTGGATTTTGCTGATGCTATTAAACGGCTCGGACGTGATGCAGTATTCCAGAAATATGGCAATCTATTGGATATGTATAAGCAGATTACTGGCGAAGATCCGTACACGGTTCCGATGCGGATTTACCCAGCAGTGCATTATACGATGGGTGGTCTTTGGGTGGATTACAATCTGATGAGCACTATCCCTGGATTGTTCGTACTCGGCGAAGCAAATTTTTCCGATCATGGTGCAAATCGGCTGGGCGCGAGCGCACTGATGCAGGGGTTGGGGGACGGATATTTTATTGCGCCGTATACCATTAGCGATTATCTTGCCAGCAATAAACTTGCGACAGTAAAAGAAGATAACAAAGAGTTCAAAGAAGCAGAAAATGCCGTTACTGCAACAATTAATACATTACTAAGCATCGATGGTCATGTGACTGTTGACGAATTCCACCGCGAGTATGGTAACGTGATGTGGAATTATGTCGGCATGGCGCGCAATAAAGCGGGGCTGCAGAAAGCATTGAAACTTCTTCCTGAGATTCGTGAACGGTTCTGGAAAGAAGTGAAGATTACCGGCAATGCTCACGACATCAATACTGAACTGGAAAAGGCGCAAAGGGTTGCCGATTTTATGGAACTGGGTGAATTGATGGCGATCGATGCGCTACACCGTGAAGAATCATGCGGAGGTCACTTCCGCGAGGAGTATCAGACTGAAGAAGGAGAAGCGAAACGTAACGACAAAAAGTTCTCCTACGTTGCTGCCTGGGAATATACCGGCAAAACTGGCAAACCGAAACTGAACAAGGAAGAATTAAAATTCGAAGAAGTGCAT
>JALNZH010000020.1 GCA_023229405.1 Bacteroidota bacterium | reverse complement strand
TCTCTTTAATGACCGAAAATCGTTTTTGAAGTTCCAGTACTTTTGCAGTGCAATATGCAGCAGTTTCATTCACATTCTTCAAGAAAGTTTCTGTCATTATAGTATCAATTGTTGCAATTCCTGCGGCGCACGCGACGGGATTACCGCCGAAAGTGGTTCCGTGAACACCATACGACCATACATCGGCCACTTTTTTCGAACCGATGATAGCTCCGACAGGTAATCCTCCGCCAATCGGTTTTGCAATGGTGATAATATCTGGAGTGATTCCAAAATGCTGAAATGCAAACAAGGTTCCCGTTCTGCCGATGCCTGACTGAATCTCGTCGGCAACAATTAAAAATCCGTATTGCTCACGCAATTCCATCAACACTTTTGCAAATTCAACGGTGACGGCAACAATCCCCCCTTCTCCTTGAATACATTCCAGAAAAATTGCTACGGTATGTTCGTTCACACGGGCACGCAAATCAGCAACATTATTAAAATCGATCGTCCCAAACTCCGGCAAGAATGGTTCATACCCGGCACGGTATTTCTCTTTATCCATTAGCGATAATGCACCCATAGTCCTACCGCTGAAACCATTGCTCATTCCGAAGATCATGGACTTGCCATTCGTTTTTCCCCATTTGCGCACCAACTTAATAGTGCCTTCAATCGCTTCTGTACCGCTGTTTGAGAAAAATATTTTATCGTATCCGGAAAGTGCAAGCAACCGTTCCGCCAACTGTAATTGTGGTGTTTGAATAAAGAAATTGGAAAGATGTGTATACTTACGCATCTGTTCATCTACTGCTTTAATCACCGCAGGGTGTGCATATCCGAGTGCATTCACCGCCAGACCAGAAAACATATCAAGATACTTTTTCCCGTCGGTTGTAAAGATATAACACCCTTCTCCCCGTTCCACTTCTAAGGGTAAACGCTTGTACGTATGAAAAAATAATTTCGCTTCTGTTTCTTTCGCTGTCATAGTGATTCCGGAGGTGCTGTTAAAGTTGAAAATAATATTGAAAAGAAATTTACTTTTGCCGTGAGGTCATTCAGGGAACCGTTATTGTTGATCTGAAAATCAGAGAGTTCGAGTAATTCTTCTGTCGAAAGCTGGTTTTCCATCCGTGCTTTTACCACTTGCTCGTCGGCATGATCCCTTGAAATTGTTCTCGTTATCCTTGTTTGTTCATTGGTCATCACAGCAAGCACATAATGCATCAATGCAAACATCCCTGATTCAAACATCAGCGCTGCTTCTACAAGGGCATACTTAGTTTGCGGCGGCAGCTCATCTTTCCATCGGTGAAATGATTCAAACACTTTGGGGTGAATAATAGAATTCAAGTTTTCGAGTTTCAGACGATCATGGAAAACAATTTCTGCAAGTTTTTTCCTGTTTACAGACGTCGGAGAGGAAAGTATTTCATTGCCAAATATGTCTACTATTTCATTTAAAGCTGTTGTTTCCGAAATTTTACGTGCTTCGAGATCTGCATAAAAAACAGGCACTTGTTTTTTTTCAAACAACGTGCAGATTGTCGATTTTCCGCTTCCAATGCCGCCGGTAACTCCAATTACAATCATCGATTGACCTTACTTTGCAAAAGAAACAGATCGCACTTCTCGAATGACGACAACTTTAATTTGTCCTGGGTATTCCATCTCTTGTTGTATTTTTCTCGCAATGTCATGTGCCAATTGATCTGCCTGTGCATCATCAATTTTGTCATGCTCAACAATAACTCTAATTTCTCGACCTGCTTGGATAGCATATGTTGCTTGAACACCTTTGAACGATTTTGCAATCTCCTCAAGTTTCTCAAGGCGTTTTGCGTATCCTTCTACCGATTCTCTGCGTGCGCCGGGTCTGGCTCCACTAATAGAGTCTGCGGCCTGCACTAATGCAGCAATCGGATGTTCCATCGGAATATCATCATGATGGGCACCGACAGCATTCACGACAATCGGATTTTCATTATATTTCCGAGTCATTTCCAAACCAATGATTGCGTGCGGTCCTTCAACACTTCTATCCGCCGTTTTCCCTATATCATGAAGAAGGCCGGCACGTTTTGCAAGATTTATATCAATGCCTAATTCTGCTGCCATTACACCGCATAAATAAGCAACTTCTATACTATGTTGTAACAGATTTTGGCCGTAACTTGTCCGGTATTTCATTTTACCGATATGCTTAATAATCTCATTATGTGCACCGGGAAGCCCAACTTCCAACAATGTATTTTCACCGACACGAAGGACCTCTTCTTCCAATTCCAATTTCACCTTCTCAACAACTTCTTCAATTCTTGCAGGATGGATTCTCCCATCCGCAATTAACCGTTCCAGTGATACTCGTGCAACTTCTCGGCGAAATGCGTCAAATCCTGATAAAATAACGGCTTCGGGTGTATCATCTACAATAACATCTACCCCAGTAGCAGCTTCAAATGCTCTGATATTTCTTCCTTCGCGTCCGATGATTCTCCCCTTCATTTCGTCACCCTGAATCTGCAGCACACTCACGGTCGTTTCCACGGCATGATCAGCAGCTGAACGCTGGATCGCCTGTACGATCACTTTTTGGGCTTCCCGCTTTGCTTCTTCTTTTACTTTATCCCTAATATCTTTTAGTGTTTGGGAGGCTTCTGTTTTGACAGAATCGATTAAATTATCCAGCAGAAGTTTTCGCGCTTCCTCACGGGACATACCTGAGGCGCGTTCCAACCTGGTATTTTCTTCTGAGATCATTTTATCCACATCAACCAGTTTTTGATCAATCTCTGAAGTTTTTTGCTCATTTTGTTTTTGCTGAGCCTGAACCTCTTTTTCCTTCTTATTGAGCAATTCAACCTTACGATCGATATTCTCTTCACGGGAATCTAATTGCTTTTCGTACGATTGTAGTTTATTTCGCTTCTGGTTCGCCTCATTTTCGAATTCATGCTTTTTTTTGTACCACTCATCCTTCACTTCCAGCAGTTTTTCCTTTTGAATCGCAGCAGCATCTCGATCAGCATCAGCGAGAATCTTCTTTGCCTGCTGTTCCGTCGAGGTAATTTTGTTCTTTCCGATACGATGATTAATGTACCAGCCGGCAGCAAATGCTGCGACAGTCATTACTGCACCGAAAATGATAAATTGGACATCCATAAATTGCTCCCATTTAAAATAAAAAACCCGCACAACAACCTCAGACAAGTGTAGAAAGAACCCTCTTTCTTATACACGGTGGGCGCCGCCAAATCGTTTCTTACTTCCACTGTATGCTATTCCGCGCGTGCGGAAAACCCGAAGGCTTGTAGCAAGATCAAACGTGTGTTTGATTGAGGCCTGTAATATTACGCTTGTGAGCTAGGCTCCCTATAAATAAAACTATAGGTTCTTTATTTATATTGTCTGTGGCTGACAGTGCGGATATTTATTTTTACGATCAGTCTCCTTTTTACTTTACGATTCGGTGCTGTTGATACTCGTATCGAGATAATTTGTGATCTTAGACAGTTCATATTCTAATGATGATACGAGTTGCGAACCCTTTTCTTTTTCTTTATAGAGGTCTTCAGTAATATTCAACGCTGCAAGGACGGAAATCGTGAGCGGCGGTTGTTCGGGAATCTTATCATGGACGCTTGTAATCATCGCATCCACATGATTCGCAACCTTCTTGGTAAACTCTTCACTTTCTCCGCGAAGAGGATATTCAGATCCAAAAATCTTAACGCGTACGCTTTTTCTGTCCATTTGTCGTAAAGTAAAAAGTGAGTTTCTGTCAGCCGAAAAAAACTTACTTTTATTGTGTTATGTATTGATCAAGTTTAGAAATGATGGTGCGAATTTTTTGTTGTAGCAAACGCTTCTCTTCAACATCCAAATTTACAGAACCAATTTTCTGCTCTGCATCAGTTGCCGCTTCAGATTTCAACACATCCAATTGTGCCTGCTGTTGTAGAGTTATTTCCTTCAGATGTTCTACTTCATCGTCCAATTCGGTAATCCGCTGAACAAGCCGTTTTTTCTCTTCGCGAAGCGTTGAAATAAGCAACGATGCTTCACGGGCTTTATCCCATAACGTTACAAGTGCATTTTCTACACTGTGCACTGCGTCGGACGATTGTTGGTCTATATTCTGGTCTACCATTAGAGGCTTCGTAAAGTTGCTTCAAATTTTTTTGTCACAGAGCCGATTACTCGGTTCATAACTGAATCTATCTCGCCGTCCGTTAGTGTTTTTTCAAATGAATTCAGGCTGAGAGAGAATGCAACGCTTTTTTTCCCTTCGCCTAACACCTTCCCTTCAAATACATCAAAAATCTTCACGGAAGAAATACTGGAACCACCGAAAGATCGAATTTCTTTTTCAATGTCACCGACTGAAATTTCTTTTCTGACGATAAAGGCAACGTCACGTACAACCGTTGGAAACCGGGAAAACTCCCGATACTTTTTTACTGAATGAATTGCAACGATTGAATCAACATCCAATTCGGCGTACAAAACTTCTTGATCTATCTTGTAATTCTTCAATATTTCTGATTTAATACGACCAATGAAACCAACATAAGTCCCATTAATTTCAATGCCTACCGTCATTTCAGTTAAAGAACTTGGTGCATTGTAATAAATTAAATTGCTATTGTCAAGACCGATACCTTTCAGCAGAGACAAAACAAGACCTTTTAGGTCGAAAATATCTACTTTACGCAGTTTTTGATACCAGGAAATATCACCGGCGAAACCGGAAAGGCAAATTCCCAATATTCTGCTTTCGGTATACCCCGCGACATGTATTTGTTTACCAGATATTTGTTCGGTAGAAAATGTTGATCCGATTTCGTAAAAATGCAGACGTTCAGCGCCATGATTATAATTATATCCAATTGACTGCAACATAGTTGATGCCAATGAAGGCCGCAGCACTTCGAGTTCCTGACTGAGCGGATTTTTAACAGTAACGATGTTCGGTGAAAACAATTGCGCCGAAGAAGTATCAATAAGACTGTTCGTCATAATTTCATTCAGCCCGTTTGATTCAAGCCAATTCCGAATTTCTGATATCCGCGCTTCTGTCGCATCAGGTTTTGAGAACATCACCTCGCTGGAAGTTTTATTGATGATATTATCGTACCCGTACAATCTTCCTACCTCTTCAATAAGATCTATTTCCAGTTCGATATCTGGACGAAATGTTGGAACAAGACATAGTAACGACTTTTTATCCTTCGCAACCGTCACCGTTATGCCGATGGAAACGAGAAATTTAGCAATTGTGCTCAGCGAGATCGCAGTGCCTAAAATTTTATTCACTCGTTCCACGCGAAGTGAAATTTTTTTGCCGACAATTTTCTTCGGATACACATCGATTATTCCACCGAGTACTTCGCCGCCAGACAATTCCGCGATAAGACTGGCTGCACGGTCGGACGCTTGCAAAGTTACATTCGGATCAATCCCCCGTTCAAATCGATACGATGCATCGGTGCTGATACCGAGACGTTTTGCTGTTTTCCGAACGCTCGTTGGAGAAAAATAGGCGGCCTCCAATAGAACAGTATTCGTTGTGTTCGAAATTTCTGAATTCATCCCTCCCATCACACCTCCGATTGCGACGGATTTTTCCCCATCGCAGATCATCAACTCATCCCCGGTTAATGTATGACTTTTTCCATCCAAGGTGACAAACCGCTCACCGCGCACTGCACTTTTCACAACAATCTCGTGCTTGGCAAGGTTATGATAATCGAATGCATGAAGCGGTTGACCGAATTCAAGCATCACGAAATTCGTTACATCAACAACATTGTTGATTGGACGAAGTCCTGCTGCGGTCAAATACTGTTGCAGCCATTCGGGTGATTGTTTCACCGCTACATTCTGTATGATGCGTGCAGTATAGCGCGGACAATCAGTAGAATTTTCAATCCGAACGTTTGTTAATTTTTTGATCGAAGATTTTTTGTTTTCTTTAACTTTTAAAGTCGGTAGGATCAGTTTTTTCCCGTATGCAGCCGCAAGATCTCTGGCAATTCCAATGTGGCTTAAACAATCCGGTCGGTTTGGAGTGATTCCTATTTCGAATGCAATGTCATTAACTCCAAGATGTTCGGTAATAGGAGTTCCTATCCGCGCCTTTTTATCCAGCACAACGATACCGGATGCATCGTCACCGATACCAAGTTCTTTTGCCGAACAGATCATTCCATGGGATTCTATGCCCCGGATAGTGGCATTTGCCAGGACGAACGGTTTTCCTTCCGGATCATGTTGATTATGCGGTACCTTCGCACCAGCCAACCCGACAATTACTTTCTGTCCTGCCGCAACATTTGGTGCGCCGCAGACAATCTGGAGTGGCTGTTCCGAGGAAGAGACGGCTACTTTACATACTTTCAGTCTGTCGGCATTGGGATGCAATTGTACATCGAGAACTTCAGCAACAAAAAAACCGTCGAGTTCTTTACCTATTACCTCAATCGCCTCAACTTCTAATCCCAAACTCGTCAACTTAAAAGAGAGATCTTCCGGGCTAGCATTCAATTCAATATAATTCTGTAACCACTTATAACTTATACGCATACGAACTTCACTAAAACTGATTTAGAAATCGAACATCATTTTCAAAAAAGATCCGAATATCATCAATTCCATATCTTAACAAGGATATCCTATCAACTCCCATTCCAAAGGCATATCCTGAATACTTCTCCGGATCATGTCCGCAATTGCGGAGCACATTCGGGTGGACCATTCCTGCACCAAGCACTTCCAGCCATCCTGTGTGTTTACAGATACGGCATCCTTTCCCCTTGCAGAGGAAACAGGTGATATCCATTTCCAGGCTTGGTTCAGTGAAGGGAAAATAACTTGGCCGGAAACGATATTTAATGTCATTTCCATAGAAATTTTTTGCGAAGGTAACCAGTGTACCCTTCAAATCGGCAAATGAAACATTTGTATCGACGTACAGGCCGTCTACCTGATGAAAGAAATAATTACTACGTGCACTAACTGCTTCATTCCGGTATACCCTCCCCGGCATGATGACTCGCAGCGGTAAAGGACGATTTTTCATTACACGAATCTGCACGGGAGTGGTATGAGTGCGAAGTACAACATCTTCTTTCACGAAAAAGGTATCTTGCATATCTCTTGCAGGATGATTTTTCGCAAAATTTAACGCCTCAAAATTATGGTATTCATCCTCAATTTCCGGGCCGTACACGATACCAAATCCCATCGAAACGAAGATATTCTTCATCTCTTCCATAGTTCGGGTAATGGGGTGTCGAGTACCTTTCGGGAGCATTCTACCTGGTAATGTTAGGTCTACATCGGATGCTTGTCGAGTTGTTGAAGACTGGAGTGTTGTTTTAACGCTTTCAAATCGCGATTCAGTTTCTTGTTTAATTGCGTTAATCAATTGTCCGAATTGCGGTTTTTGTTCCTTCGGTACCGATTTTAGCGATTCATATAATGAAGCGATTCTACCACTACGGGAAAGATAGGTGATGCGGAACTGTTCCAACTGATCGTTTGTGGTGATTGTCGGCAACAGTGCGTCAATTTCCGAACGAATCTCTTTTATTGTCTGGTCAAGCATAGATATCCGATATCGTTAAAATAAAAAACTCCCCACCGCTGTTTTTTAAAACCGCGATGAGAAGTTTTTAAATTACGCTTTAACAAAGTTTACAATCTCTGCAAATGCTTCCGGATTATGTACAGCAAGTTCAGCTAACACCTTACGATTGATGTTCACTTCTTTTTTGTTCAAACCGGCAATAAGCTTTGAGTAGGTAATACCATGCATACGGGCAGCGGCGTTAATACGCGCAATCCACAATTGACGGTATGTTCGTTTTTTTGCTTTACGATCACGGTAGGCATATTGCATCCCTTTATCTAAATGATGCTTTGCAATGGTGATCAGTTTACTTCTCGCACCCCAGTAACCTTTCGCTTGCGCTAAAATACGCTTGCGACGGCGATGGGAGGCAACTTTATTTTGCGAACGAGGCATAGTTGCTCTTCTCCTATGTGTTTAATGAATGGAACGGTGAATTACAGTTTACAACAACAACATTTTGATCTTCTTTGAGTCAGCTTTTGAGACCAATCCCGGTTTGCGCAGGCCGCGCTTGCGTTTTGTCGATTTGCTTGTCAAAATATGGCTACGATTCATCTTGCGCCGTTTAATCTTACCTGAAGAGGTGAGGCCGAACGTTTTACGTGCTCCTCTATGTGATTTCATCTTTGGCATATCAATACCTTAATTTATGATTGTGCTTGTGCTTTTTCTTGTTCTTGTTTTAATTTTTCAACTCTAGCTTTCGCCGTTTTATCCGGCGTAAAAATCATGATCATGTACCGACCTTCCATTTTAGGAGGCTGGTCCACCTTGGAATACATCGCTAATTTTTCCGTCAGTTCCCTCAGCAGAATTTCTCCCTGTTCTTTATACGCCACTTCGCGACCTTTAAAAATTACGGTCGCTTTTACTTTATCACCTTCTTCAAGGAATCTGATGGCATGTTTTGTCTTAAAATCGAAATCATGTGTGTCGGTATTTGGATGGAAACGTAATTCCTTCAATTGGGAAACATGCTGATGCTTCTTCTGCAGCTTTTCTTTCTTTTGGATCTCATATTTGAACTTACCGAAATCCATGATCTTACAGACCGGAGGATTTGCATTCGGCACAACTTCAATAAGATCTTTTCCTTTTTGAACGGCTATTACTAATGCTTCCCGAGGAGACATGACTCCTACTTGTCCGCCGCCGTCTTCGATCACGCGGATAATATCACCGCGGATCTCTTCGTTAATACGAGGTCGTTTTTCTTTAATAAGCTTTTCTCCTACTGTTAATGATTTCGTGCTGAAATATACTAAATTTCTGCCAATAATTTCTGAAGAACTTCGTCTATTGTCAGCACACCGATATCACCTTTTTTATGCTGACGGACTGAGACGGAATTGGCCGTGCGTTCCTTTTCACCAACTACCAGCATATACGGCACTTTTTTTACTTCGTGTTCCCTGATTTTATAGCCGATTTTTTCATTCCGAATATCCACTTCAACACGCAGACCTTTTTCATTCATCGCGGCCGCAACACTCTGGGCATATTCGATCTGCGCGTCCGTAATCGGAAGCACGACTGCCTGCACCGGAGCAAGCCAGAGAGGAAAATCACCTGCATAATGTTCGATCAACAATCCTACGAATCGCTCCATTGAACCAAACGGAGCTCGGTGAATGATTACCGGACGATGTTTTTGTCCGTCTGCACCGATATATTCCAGTTGAAACCGTTCTGGCATCACATAATCCACTTGCACTGTACCCAATTGCCATGTCCGTCCGATAGCGTCTTTTACCATAAAGTCGATCTTCGGACCGTAGAACGACGCCTCGCCGATTCCGATGAAATAGTTCAGCTTCATTTCATCAGCGACTTCTTTAATCTCACGCTGCGCCTGTTCCCAAAATTTTGCGTCGCCGCCGTATTTATCCACATTCTTTTCGTCACGATATGACAAACGGGTGGTCACCTGCATATCGAACGTAGAAAAAACCAGTTGTGTTAATTCAACTGTATTTTTTATCTCTTGTTTCAACTGGTCATGTGCACAATAAATATGAGCGTCATCCTGTGTAAATCCTCGAACGCGTGTTAACCCATTTAATTCACCCGACTGTTCATATCGATACACAGTTCCAAATTCGGCCAGACGTACAGGCAGATCACGGTATGAACGAGGTTTTGAAGCATAGATCTGATGATGGTGCGGACAATTCATTGGCTTCAGCAGAAATTGTTCACCGTCTTCCATCGTAATCGGAGCAAATTGACTATCCTTGTAATACGGATAGTGCCCCGATGTTTTGTACAATTCCAAATTTCCAATATGCGGAGTGATGACCGATTGATACCCGCGCTTACGCTGTTCATCCCGTAAAAAGTTTTCGAGATTTTCCCGAACAATTGTCCCTTTGGGAAGCCAGATTGGTAAACCGCCGCCGACTTTCGGACTCAGCATAAACAATTCCAGCTCCGCACCAAGTTTTCTATGATCCCTGCGTTTTGCTTCTTCAATTCTAAACAGGTAATCGTCCAATTCCTGTTTTGTTGGAAACGTGATGCCATAAATGCGTTGGAGCATTTTATTCTTCTCGCTGCCGCGCCAATACGCACCTGCGATACTCAGCAATTTTACAAATTTAATTCGGCCGGTCGAAGGAATATGCGGACCATAACATAGGTCGGTAAAATTTCCTTGATGATACAGACTGATCTGCTGTCCTTTAAATTCATCCAGCAGTTCCAGTTTATAGGGATCGCCTTTCTCAGTAAAAAACGCGACGGCTTCTTCCCATCGAACTTCTTTACGTTGGAAAGGAACATCACGTTTGGAAAATTCCGACATTTTTTCTTCTAACGCCTTCAGATCTTCCGCTGTGAGCGAATGATCTCCCATATCAATGTCGTAATAAAAACCGTTTTCAATCGAAGGACCAATCCCAAATTTTGTCCCGGGAAATACCGATTCAATTGCCTCAGCCATTAGATGTGCAGAGCTATGCCAGTACGTAGACTTACCTTCTTCGTTGTCCCACGTAAGAATTTTAATTGCAGCATCAACGGCGATAGATCGATTTAAATCCCATACTTCTTCGTTCACCGAGATTGCAAGGGCTTTTTTCGCTAAAGAATTGCTGATGCTTTCCGTTATTTGTAATCCGGTGCTTCCTTGCGGGAATTTTTTTATTGCACCGTCTGGGAATGTAATTTTAATATTCGGCATTGTACGCTATAAAAAAAAATCGGAGAATACTGCAATCTCCGATTTCAAGGATCATTGAACTTGCACATAAAGTTAGCGAAAAATGCCACAAAATGCAATAAAATGGCTATAAATTCTCCAGTAAAAAGTCTGTCATAAGCGAAAAGAGATGTATTTTTGTAGTAGTCCCACCGATCCCATGGTTTTTGTTAGGGTAAAACATTGTTGTAAACTGTTTTTTTGACTGTTGTAGTGCTGAAACCAGTGTTGCTGAATTTTGAAAATGGACATTATCGTCACTGGTACCATGAATGAGTAAAAACCGCCCTTTTAGTTTGTCTGCGTAATTTAACGGAGCGCTTTCGGTAAATCCTTCCGGGTTATTTTCTGGTGTCCCCATAAATCGTTCGGAATAAATAGTATCATAAAATTTCCAATGGGTTACCGGAGCAACTGCAATTGCCGACCGAAAATAATCGGATCCAACTAAAATAGCCATACTAGACATGTAACCTCCATAACTCCAGCCCCATATTCCGATCCTGTTTTTATCAACAAATGACAATGAAGCGAGATATTTTGCCCCTTCTATTTGATCATTTAGTTCCCACTTTCCTAATTTTTTATATATAATCTTTTTGAATGCGACTCCACGGGCACCTGTTCCGCGATTATCCACCATAAAAATCAGATATCCTTTTTCTGCCAGAAGCGAATGCCATAGATAATAACTTCCGCCCCAGGCATTTTTTACTACTTGAGAACCCGGCCCGCCATAAGTATAAACGACAACAGGATACTGTTTCGTCGAATCAAATTTTTCTGGCGTTATTATGCTTGCATTCAATACTACGCCATCTGATGTAGTAAACGTGGTAAATGAAACGGTTCCTAATTTGTATTGTTTGAGTATTGGCAGTTCGTTTTTTTCAATAGAAAATAACTCCGTCCAATCATTTTTGTTCATCGTTATCTTTGGGGGCGAACTTACACTACTGAAGGTAGCAATACAGTTGTCAAATGTCGGAGAAAAAATAGCCGAGTGCGTTCCCGGAATAACCGAGAGCTGACGTTTTTTCTTCCCATCCAACCGAATGGAATAGACGTGTCGTTCCATCGGAGATTGTTCTGAAGAGGTATAATATATAGTCTCATTTTTTTCATCAATACCATACATCGCATCGACATCCCACTGTCCTTTCGTAATTTGATTTATCAGAGTGCCATCGCTTTTATAATGATATAAATGATTGTATCCGTTTTTTTCTGACGACCAGAGGAAAGTGCCATTTTTTAGAAATCGTAAATCATCATGGACTTCTACCCACGTATCACTGGTTTCTTTAAGAATTGCACGGATCGATTTAGTGAGGACATTATAATACATCAATTCGATTGTGTTTTGTGCTCTATTCAAGCGTTGAAACGATACCACGGTATTTTCATTGGTCCACTGCATGCGCGGGATATAGATGTCATCATTCATTCCAAGATCGATCCACTCTGTCGTTCCAGATGTAAGATCCACCATTCCGATTTTTACAACGGAATTTTTATCACCTGGTTTTGGATATCGCATTGTCACAAGATTCAAGTGCGTTGAATCCCATTCCGTCAAAGTATATTCAGGAACCCGGTGCTCGTCCAATTGCCAATATGCAATTCTAGATCCGTCCGGTGACCACTTCCATCCATCCGATATTCCGAATTCCTCTTCATACACCCAATCGAATTTTCCGTTAATACGGTGTTCCGTCCCGTCCATAGTTAATTGCTTCTCACTTCCAGAAAAAATATCGTAGCAATAAATATTATTCTCACGAACAAAACCGATCATTTTGCTATCCGGGGAAAACTTTTGATTGTATTGAGGAACAGCGACATTTGTTATTCTGATGAATTGTTTTGTTGTAATAGTATACAAAAACAGATTACCTGCAGGGGTGACTCGAGAGAGATATTGTTTTTCTGGGGGTGAAGATACAAACAATATGGACTTTTCGTCAGGAGACCATTGATATGAAGAAAAACGAAAAGCAGGATCGCCAGAAGAGAGTTGCAATGAAGCACCGGAAACTACCATTGTCTGAACTCCGGTTTTTACTTCCATCTGAAAAACTGCAATGGATTTAGATACAGTGTCCGTGTCTAGAAATGTAAACGACCTTCCATCCTTCATCCACTGAACTGCTTTCAACGAACGGGTTAAGAATTTTGTAGAACCAAAGATATCGTCGATTGATAAACTTTTATCCCCCGCCACGCCGAATAGGACAGTGATGAAAACTGTTACAAGTGCCTTGAATACGTAAGATTTCATGCAATTCCTTTAATATAATTTGCTGTGCAAATGTATGAAAGGATTTAAGCGTCAGCAAGCGATATTTTACATTGGAAAATGTCCCTGAAAAGAAAACTGAATGTTTCAATAAAACAATATGCGCATAATTTGCTAGTACAGAATTTGTGAATTACTTCGATTTTTGGACCAATCAATCCATCTAAAATTTAATATTTTACTGTATCGTTTCAGTGCTGTCCAAAAATATAACTCTTATTGACAAAAATTTATCGAAACAAGTGGATTTATGGAAGATATGTTATGTTGAGAAAAATAAGCCCTCCCCTACATTTCTTACAGTGTTGGATGAGATGTGGGAGGGAGCAAAATATAGGAGGATTGAGCGATCGGGATTCATCGCGCGCGTTACATTTCGCAAGTGGTTCTTGTGCTTCTTTTCTTGTGCCGACCAAATCTTTATACATTGACGGCATTCCTTCGGAACCCTGTCAAGAAAAGAAGGAATAAGTTTTTCTCTTTTATGATTTATTTTGGACAAGTATTGTATCGTTTTTATAAAGATATAATTGATGATTTAATGCTTAACTGTTTTTGAAGTTCAATGAAGTCAAATGTGTGGAGCTTTTGTGGACGCAAGGGAATTCCCCTCCCCCCCGAAGGAGTGCCTCCGGTAGAACCTCCGACCTTTACGATATGCTGAAATGAGAAATTGAAGCGACTTACACCATTAAGACAGTATTGATAGAAATAATTCAATACCACTCTAAGGGGTTGTATTCGAAGGATAGGAATTGTAAGAAGTTTCTTGTTATGACGTGCTGTGAGGAGTTTTTGTGGACGCTAGAGGATTCGAACCTCTGACCTCTTCCGTGTCAGGGAAGCGCTCTAAACCAACTGAGCTAAGCGTCCGTAAAACAAACGCCTTGCAGTTGCAAGGCGACATTAATATACAAAAGTATCAAAATCAAATCAACGATTATTTCATCAGTACCATTTTCTTCGATTGCCGGAAGATTTGTTCTCCACCGGACGTGACATTGATGCGGTAGAAATAGACACCGGTAGCTACCGAAAGACCAGCATCATTGTTCCCATCCCACACCACTTCATGCACACCGATTGCCTGTGCTTCGTTTACCAGTGTTCGTATCTTTTGTCCCAGAACGTTATAAATTACTAGCGATAATTCTCCACTGTGTCCGACACCATATTTGATTCGTGTTTGCGGATTAAATGGATTCGGGTAGTTCTGATGCAAGGCAAATTCCACCGGAACGATCGGAATACCGCCGGTATTATTTCCAACATACTCTTCTGTTCCGACAACAATTCTAAATGAACGAACCTGTTCGGTCCGTTTCATGTCATATTTATATTTTGATTCTTCCGTTAATGGGATAACGCGTTCAGTTCCGTAATCGACGAGATACATTTTATATTCGGATGGCATGTTTCCAAACATGGAAAGGTCAAGTGCCACCGAAGCCCCTTTCGTTGCTGAGGTTACTGTATAATCCCAATACTCACCTTCTTCCGGAATTGGCCTGATATCAAATGCATAAGAGCCGGGATTCTTCTTCCATTCCTTCCGTTTAAATTCAACAATTAAATAATCCGTCGGCGACGGTGGCGGTTCTGAAGCATCAAGAACATCCCATTCCGCACTGGCATTCTTTGACACGCCTGCAATATTGGAAATATCCATTGACTTACCGCTTGCAGCTCTGATATGGATATTCCATTCATTCTCAGCAATGTGGCGGCTTTGTTTCGCCAATGATTTTATTGCCGACGCTGTATCGATTTCCGACGGACTGAAGTAAATCAGCATACTATCTGTTGTGGAAGTATTCTTCACAAAAAATCCGCTGAACGGTTCTAGAATATTCGTTGAATCCACAAACCACGTTTTTCCGTTAAATTTCCAAACTGTGTTTTCGATAGCCGAATCACGCTTCGTCTGAGACCAACTGATAGAATACGGGAACGGATTTCCGACCATTGAATAACCAGGACCAACTTTTACTTTATACACTTCAGTCGTCGGGAAGATTGTAGCACTTCCGAATGTAATATTTTTTGATCCTTTAGTAATCAGCCAGTATGCTTCTCCACGTTTAAAGTTTAAGAAATCAGGGCTCGGAAATTCAGCATACGATCGTGTTGCCGGATTCCAGCGACCAAACAATCTCCAAGACAGCGGACCATGTTGGCCCAAATCTTTGAGAACATTTGTAATATCAAAATCATTCAAGTCAAATGGAATACTAACTAAGCGATACTCTTCGCTTGGTGTCGGGTTCGGCATTTTTGCCTTATAGTTCTGTGAAATGCTGAACAGATTCACTGCTAACGTGATATTGTCAAGTGCCAGTACATGGTCGTTAGTGTTGATTTTATTTCTCCAAAGATCCGCATCACCAAGAACGATAATATTTCCGTCTCCGATCGACCGAACAGCGGCAATACTGGATTGTGTTTGGAATTGAGCCTCCGTACGGTACGAGAATTTGGAGGCCTTTATTAACCAGAATGCTTTTCCGCTGGTTGTGATACTGGATGTACCAAACATAGCCAACGAATCTATACCAAGTAAGTATGGATGCTGTTTACTGTTTTCCATGGTATAGAAATTATTAGCTATAATATCATCTGCATGTCCATGAAATGATTGGACGGAATCTATCACTTGATCTTTTTGAAGGACAATTCCGACTTCTTCATTCCATGACGAGTCTTTCAAAATAGCGTTGATGATGGAATGATTATAATTTTCTGCTGCAGAATTACCCAACAGAATCGCCTGTCCTCCGCCTTTAACAAATCCGGTAAGTTTTACAATGTCTTGATTCGACAACGCTATGTTTGGAGCAATCATTAATACTCCGTCATATCCTGCTGGATTAAATGATCCATTTGTTACTTCAATCTGGAATCCGCTATGCCTCAGGCCATCGATCAACTGAGTATACCCATTCAATGAATCAAGAATTTGATTGAGGGTGTCATGCATTGTATCGATCAATAATTTCTTTTTCACCGGCGCAGTGGCAACAGAAGTTCCATTGATGGCAAAATATGCCAAAAGGTTATGGGGATCATTTGTCACAAATTCAATTTTCCTTTGATGCGAACCAACGGAATGTGGAGTAAAATTGAATTCTACCAATGCTTCCGAATTGATAGGCAAAACAACCAATCTCGTATTCGGGGAAATATGATCGCTATCTGTTATTGCACCTTTATATTCCATTGTGAGATCGATATATCCATTATTCCGGAATCGTGCAGTCTTGGCCTGTGATTGTCCGATGCTTGTTGCCGTGAAGACTGTCGAAGAGTCAAGAATTTGCAGCTTCGGATATCCTTTTGCTATGACAATTGTCGTGTCGTAAACATCCAATAAACTGTCACTTATTTTAACAATAAAGGTATCCGGTGTCGCCATATGCTCTGGCAACGCAGTCCAAACAATTGCACTGTCTCCGAAGAAGAGTGCATTTGTAGGTGCTTGTAGTAAAGCAATAGTTGTTTTATCACTATCAGGATCCATATATGTAATCAGTCCTTTCGCCGTGCTGTCCACATATATAGTAGTGTCGTTAAATGTGGAGGTAAAGACTGGAGGACGATTGACATGTTGTACGGTAACAATTGCTGTCGAGACTACGGAGTCGCGTCCATCGGATATTTGAACTGGCAGAGTATATACACCGGATTGTGAATACGTCGGTGTCCAGACTAAAACTCCAGCACTATCAATTCCAGCGCTATCAATTTGTGTCAGCATTTTTACGACAATAATGTCAGAATCAGGATCTGAATATTTATACGGTACAGTTAATAACTCTCCCTCTTTAATCGTTGTATCGTTCAGGACGCTGGTAAATACCGGCGGATGATTGAACTTTAAGACAATGATACCTGCAGTATCGGGAACTATTACCTTTCCATCAGAAACTGTAATATTCACTATATGTGTTCCGCGATCAGAAATCGTCGGTTTCCATGTCACTATACCATTGGCAGCAACAGATAACCCTGCCGGACCCTTGCCGACTGCAAATTGAAGATTATCACCATCGGAATCTGAAGCAGCAATAGTAAATGATAATACGTTTTCTTCAACAATCTGTGTGTCCGGCAATACTACCGTGAAGAACGGTTTCCTGTTCAGATCCAGTACGGTTATCCTTGCGGTATCTAAACGGGACAAGGAAGAATCAGCTACTTTTACAACGATGAAATGAATTCCCGATTGGAAATAGTCCGGCTTCCATTGAAGGATGCCATCTGGTGTAACTGTCATTCCTGCTGGAGCAAGCGCCAGAGAGAATGACAGTGCATCGTTATCGAGATCAGCAGCAGTGTATTGATACTCCATTAACTGAGTTTCGAAAATCGTCGTATCCGGTAGTGTGTTTGTAAAGAACGGAGCCCGATTAACTTTCAAAATGTGAATAATCGACGTATCAAATGTACTTCCACCCTTTTCATCGTATAACTTGATGATCACTGTATGGTACCCGGTATCAGCAATCGAAGGAGTCCAGGTAAACACACCGGTAGTAGAATCTAATACTGCATTTAAAATTGGTGATGCTAAAGCAAAGCGGACAACATCGTTATCGGGATCTAAACCTGCAAATGTGAAAAAGAATGTTTGGTCCATATTGCTTGCGGTGTCGTTCAACGCCGTAGTAAAGACTGGCGAACGGTTGACATCATTCACAACAAGATTAATAACAACGGAATCGACAGCATTCCGATTATCCGTACCATAAACCGTAAACGAATATGTTCCAGCATCAGAATATGTTGGTTCAAAGTTCAGCAAACCGGACGAAAATCCAAGTGACATGCCGCCAGGAGCATTGGAAATTGTATACCGAAGAGTGTCATTCGGATCGGGATCCAGAGCCTTGAACGTATATTGCAGCTGCTGCATTTCGTCGATTGTTGTATCTGTGAATGATTCGGTAAATACCGGTGTAGTGTTGGGAATAATTGAAAAATATGCGGCTATGGAATGATTTGCCGCCACTCCAAAAAACGTATAGTTCGTTATTGAACCGATATTTAATGTATCAACTATTACACTGTCAATCCTGGAATACAGATCAGGCGTCATAGCAAATGTTACAGTATCGCCATATATTGCCGGAATATTTCCGGCGGGAGAAATTGTACCATTCGAACTAGCAGTTGCTGAAATTGTATACTGTGTTTTTGAGAAATTTGCCGTGATATTTTTTGTCCCGGTTATTGTCACAACAATAGGATTATTCGTTGTTGATGTATCTCCGCTCCATCCGTTAAACGTATACCCTACCTGAGGGACTGCCTGCAGTTGAACAATAGTGCCGTATGAATACTTTATTGAATCTGGAGTCTTTGTTACGGTTCCATTTACAGCGGTAATCGTCATAGGATATTTTATTAAGCCAAAATATGCAGCTATGGTATGATTGTTAATAACATTGGCAAATTGATAAACAGTATCTAGCGGTATTTTCTGCCCATCAACCATAATGCTGTCGGTTTGATGGTGTAACCCCGGAGTAATCGTATATTTGAGGAGAGATCCGAAAGAAACAATTGAGGTATCGGAAGGCAATATAGTACCATTGCCGAATGTGGATGCAATAATGGTATACTTGTTGATGCTGAAATAGGCATCGATGGTATGCGAAGTAGTAATAAGTGCAAACGTATAGGATTTGATAGCACCAAGATTTGTGCCGTCAACAACAACACTGTCTGTGTGGAATCCCGAATCTGGTGTGACAGTAAATATTTGAGAGGATCTGAACAAATATTGATTCGAGCCTGAAGGAGTGAGCACCCCGCCCGGTGTGGAGGTTCCGGTAATGAGGAACAGTATTGGTGAAATATACGCAGAAATAGTATGGTTTGAAGTTATATCGCTGAACGTATATTTCGTTATTGAACCAATGTTGACTCCATCCACCACAACGCTGTCGAGTGTATGACTCGAATCATGACCGATCACGAATTGAAGCGAATCACCATAGGTAACAACGGTCGATCCGTTTGGCGTTATTGTTCCCGTCCCTGTTATTGATGCAGTGATAATAAATGTATCTTTCGCAAAGCCGGCCGTAATGGTTTTTGCCGAAAGCATTGGAATGGTAAGGGGATTTATTAGAGAACTTGTGTCTCCGGACCATTCAGTAAAGTGGTAACCGGTATCGGGTTTGGCTGTAAGAACGACCGTATATCCGTGAGGATAATGTGTAGTGTCAAGCGGAGAACGTAGAACCGATCCATTGACTGCCGATGTGTTCAGTGCATAGTAGAGTTGACCAAAATATGCATTCAATGAATGGTGCGATATTACATTCATGAATGTATAGGTCGATACCTTTCCAATATTTATGGAATCGTCGATAACAACACTGTCAATAATATAACCGACATTCGGCGCGATCGTAAAAGCTAACGTATCTCCGTAAGGTACTTTCTGAGAATCTGACGGTGTAATAACTCCATTCGGTCCTGCTGTGGCAACAATCGTGTATTGTATTTTTGAGAAGTTTGCCGAAAGATTTTTCTGCGCAGTGACAATAACATCAATTGGATTTGCAGGCGTAGATGTATCTCCGCTCCATCCGATAAATTCATAACCAACATTCGGTGTTGCCAATACTTGAACGATAGAACCGTAAGAGTAGAGTGATGAATCCGGAGTTTTAGAGACACTACCGTTTACTGCAGTAATTACTATCGGGTACTTCACGACACTAAAATATGCAATGATGGTATGATTCATCGTTATTGCGGCAAACGTATATGAAGTATCCACAGGCACAGTAGCACCGTCAACAACAATGCTGTCAATTTGATAATGTACAACCGGTATAATTGAATATGTTAAGGAAGTTCCATGGGATACAATTGAAGTATCGATCGGGACGATGGATCCGTTTCCGACCGCCGAAGCTACTATTGTATATTTATTAATTGAAAAATATGCATCGATGGTGTGTACGGACAAAACATTGGTGAACACATAGCTGTTGATTAGGCCTTGATTTGTTCCGTCAACAACAACGCTGTCCACATGATAACCGGAATCTGCGAGAATGTTATATGTTTGATTTGTCCCTTGGTTGACTGAATTGCTTCCGGATGGAGAGATGGAACCGCCCAATGAAGCTGTAGAGGAAATAATGTGTTCAATAGGTGATAAATATGCAGCAATAGTATGATTTGCTGTAATAGTATTGAATGTATAGAGAGTATCAGAGCCGATATTGGTTCCGTCAACCACCAAACTATCAATTTCATTATTTGGCAAAATAGAAACAGCAATCTGCAATGAATCTCCGTATTGGACTGTTATCGTTCCCGCCGGAGTAATTGCACCATTACCCGCCACCGATGTTGTAATTTGGAAAGTGTCTTTAGCAAAGTTCGCCGTAATGTTTTTTGGCGACACCATAGAAATTGTTATGGGATTAATTGTTGAAACAGTATCTCCCATCCAACCTGTGAAATGGTAACCCACCGAAGGAAGTGCCGTTAAGGTAACATTATACCCATACGGATAATGCGTGCTGTCCAATGGAGAACGTGATATGGTGCCATTCAAACCAGAAGTATTCAGCGCATAATAGTCGATGCTAAAGTATGATTCAATTTGATGATCAGCGGTAATATTGTGGAAGATATAACTTACCTGGCTTCCAATATTTGTGCTTCCGTCAATAACAACACTGTCCAGATGGTGACCGGCACTTGGAGTAATGACGTAGTTCAGCGAATCATTATAATGAACCACAACTGCACCGGAAGGATTTGTTGCACCATTTCCATAGACAGTAGATGTCATGGTAAACGGAAGAATTGAGAAATACGCATCAATCGTATGACCTGTAGTAATTCCTTCAAAAGCAAAGGTTGTTATCGGACCGGCATTCATTCCATCAATGATAACACTGTCAATCACAGATCCAATATTCGGTGTTATGGAGTATGTTACAGTATCACTGTACTGAACCGTGAGGGATCCGAGCGGTGAAATGATCCCTCCAACGTCGGCTGTTGAGACAAGAGAGAAAGTATCGATTGAGAAATAAGCCTGAATTCTATGGTCCGTTGTAATATTGATGAAATCATAGCTAGTCACCGCACCGATATTAATACTATCAACAATAACACTATCTATGTGGTGACCAATGTCCGGCGTGATGCTATACGAAAGATTACTGCCATGATTTAAGATGACTGTATCGACCGGTGAAATGGAACCTCCCGCCGATGCTTGTGAAATCAATGCATATTGATTTAAATTGAAATACACATCAATGGAATGTGCGGATGTAATATTGGAAAATGTGTATGCTGGTGGCGTGCCAATGTTCACACCGTCTACAACGACACTGTCTATATGATAGCCCGGATCTGGTAAAATCGTGTGGGTAACGCTATTGTTATATTGCACATATTTCGTTCCTGACGGAGTAATTGAACCCGTACCGAACGATGTTGCAACCACGGCGAACGTATCCGGTGAAGCAAAAACATCAATTGTATGATTAGTAGTAATTGTTTCAAAGGAATAGGTTGATACCGGTCCAAAATTAGTCAAGCCATCGACAACAACGCTATCCAAATGGTGTCCAATATCGGGCGTTATTGAATACAGCAGCGTGTCGCCGTAATTTACTACAGTTGTGCCTCCCGGGGTAATTATTCCATTCCCTGCAAAAGACGCGGTTACCATAAACGTATCGATTGCAAACTGAACGTCGAGAGTATGGTTTGCAGAAATTCCGATGAAAGTATAACTCACCGCAGAATCCACTACGATACCATCTACCAAAATATTGGATACATGATGACCGGCATCTGGTAAGAAATTGATTGCAGCAGTGTCGCCATATGTCGTAATCAAACTGCCGCCGGGAGAAACAACACCATTCCCCAACACACTCGTTGCTATCGTAAATGTGTCTATAGCAAAATCAGCATGGATGGAATGGTCCGCAATAATGTTTGAAAATGTGTATGACAAGACAGGTCCCACAGAGAGACCATCAACAACAACATCGGCAATGTGATAACCCGGTTCGGGAAGGATCGAATACGTTTGCGTTCCGTCGTAAAATACCGTAATGGTATCATTATTGGGACTGAATAAACCATGAGTACCTGTCGCCGTATAAAGGTTAAACGTCATGAATGAATAATACGCATCGATTGTATGGTTTGCAGTTATTCCCTCAAAAGAATAAGATGTCACTGCGCCAACATTCAATCCATCAACTAGAACGCTATCCAATAGTGAACCGACATTGGCAGCGATCAAGTAGGTAACAGTATCACCATACGTTGGGGTGACGGTACCTGGAGGAGATATCGTCCCTCCCGCTTCTGCTGTAGCGGCAATGGTAAACGTATCGATTGCGAAGACGGCATCGATAGTGTGATTTATTGAAATAGTACTGAACGAATATGTTCCAACTGCACCAACAGAAATACCATCAACCAGCACATCAAGAATATGATGTCCCGGATCAGGTGTAATCGTATAAACAGCAGTATCGCCATAGGTGTATAGCACCGTTCCAAACGGAGAAATTGTACCATTCCCGGAGAATGTACTTGCTACAGCAAATGTATCAATGGTAAACTGTGCATCCAGAGAATGATCTGCCGTTATATCATCAAATGTATATGATGAGATCGGTCCCATACCGAGTCCATCAACAAGAACATCCTGCACGTGATATCCGGGATCGGGAACAAACGTATATACCAGACTGTCGCTGAATGTGACAGGTCGGGATCCGGCAGGACTGATCGAACCATGTGGCGTACTGTTTACCGTCAAGTAGAAAGAATCCGGTGCGAAATACGTCATAATATTATGATCAGACGTAATGTTTAGGAATGTATAACCGGCTACAGCTCCAACATTATTGACACTGTCGATCAGCACACTATCAATATGGTGGTGGAGCGAAGGAATCATATCGTAATGAAGACTGTCACCATAGTTCACTGTAAATGAAGCATTCGGATTATATGCGCCAGATCCGGAATAAGTTGCGGTAACAAAATATGTCCGAATTGAGAAGTAGGCATTGATGGTATGGTTTGCCGTTATTCCATTGAATGTATACGATGCCAGTGAGTCAACCTTTACTCCGTCCACCAACACACTGTCAATTTTATGCGCACTATCGGTAAAGATCGAATACAGACTCGTATCGCCATAATTTCTTACAACAGCGCCGGACGGTGATATTGATCCGACACCAATTGTATTGGCAGTGATCGTAAATGTGTCAATTGCAAAAACACCTTCAATTGTTCGGAATGATGTAACATTTGTAATGGTATACACACCAGCAGAAGAACCGACAGGTATTCCGTCT
>JALNZH010000353.1 GCA_023229405.1 Bacteroidota bacterium | reverse complement strand
GTATAGCGATAAAATAACGATGCCGTCACGCGAGAACTCAGTACATACCGCACGCGTGGTTCCATTTGTGTCCGTGTAGAACCTTCCCCAGGCGTTCCTTTGGTATTGAATTGCCGGCCTTTTACGTCGAACGTCGTACGTGAACTTTTTGCAACGGAATAGGTAAAACTGATATCAATATCGTTCTGCAAACTAACACCGAAGAGCGGTATTTCAAATCCTGTTTTGGTGAAACTTCCCGTCAGCGATAGATCGTTGCCTACTGTTTCCACGATATTCTTCGACACCGGTGTAAGATCATAGGACACGTTTGAACCGTACCGTACATTACCGCTCATTGTTCCTTTGAACAATTCCTTAAACGACATACTTATTCCTGCCAGCGGCGAGAATGCGTAATTGATCCGTTGAGATTCGGTAAGCGAAGTGCCGTCTGCGCTCCCTTTGAATACTTTTGAATAACTGGACTGGTATGCATGGTCCAAGCTGACCTTTGTCGCAAATGCTTTAAAGATATTGAACTGTTCAAGTCCGTCCCATCGCAGCGAATAATTAACGCGAGGCAGGTAATCACCAAAGAGCTTTTTCAGGATAGGGAGTGTTTCAAATCCATCTTCAAATGCTTTGGCAAGTTTTTGATCCTGATTGGGAGTGGTTTCCTGAGGAACAGCATCCTGATATTTTTTCGCCACCTGTTCAATACCGCTTTTAAACATGGAGAAGATAAACGTCGGCGGCAGTGTGAAAAACGATCGTTCGATTGAACCGCCGCTGGTGGAATTTTTTATCGTTACTTTGCCCGTGATCCTGTCTGCTTCAATTGTTTGGGTGCGGGAATAATTCCATCCAAGATTCCAGTTCAGGTCCAACCGCGCACCTTCCCATAAGTCACGACCGGTACGGAACGAAAGTTTATTGCTCTGAGAAAAACCATCGCTGGCATTCAAACCGCGCGCACGAATCTGTTTATCGGCATCAGTGGAGAACCCAACAAACGGAAATTGTGGTTTCAGAAAAACGTCGGTGATATTGGCACCGGGAACAGACACTAAGCCAAGTTGATATGCTCGCGACGGTCCATAATCATTTTCGGATCGCTGCACGAGCGGTGCGCGGCCAAACAAATTGGCAAAACCTGCCCTCCCAGGAACGCCCCCGTTATTTGCAGAGTTATTCTGTGAAAAAGTGATATTGATTTTCTCATAATCAAGGAAAGGTGTTTTGAAAACAATTCGCGCGATCCCGATCAACCCTTCGCTTTTTGAGGGAGGCGCTGATTGTGTTGTATCCTTCGGCACTTCGGCCAACGCTTGCTTTTCCGTTTCTTTAGCAGCATCCGTTTCTCCTTCATCATCATCGCGTTCACCGCGTCCGCGTGACGGAACTGGAGCAGTCGGTTGTTCCCCTTCAGTCGAAGGTTTTTCCGGAAACCATGATTCAACAAATGACTTCAGACTGACATCGTAAGAAAGCGAAATGCTATTTGTCCAGCCTGTCGAGATGCCAAGGTCGCCTTGCTGAAGACTGTTATTCCAGCGGTATGCAACATTGTATCGAGCGGCAAGCGACAAATATTTTGCTATTTCAGCCGGAATCTTTGGACGTGTATTCACTGAAAACGATTGATTGTATGAATTATCAAACCCAAAACTCATCAGCCTATCTTGCAGGAACATCTGATTCAAAATCTGTTGGAAATCGCGCTGGCGTCCATACGGATCGAGTTCCAAATGAACCATCGTGCTGGCAATGTCCAACGAATAATCTCCAGAGAGATTGATCAATCCATTCTCCGTCAGTTTCCAGCTGAACGACATCCGACGCGATGCACTGAGACTGCGATTTCGGATCGGTTCGCTTTCTTTGCTTTGACTCCGCAACCGTTCGTCCGACCGAGTGCGTGTGAGCGTAAAACCGGTGGAAAAGTTTGTAATTGGATTATAGAACAATTGAAACTCTCTGAAATCGTTAAGGAAGAACAGATCTTCAAAAAATCCGAACGGCTGGATATAATTGTCCGGCGCAAAAGTGTATGAGTAACCGACATTGGAACTCCACTGCCATGATGTTCTGGAAGCGATGGTGGGATTACGAACTGATGAAGAGGTGTAACTGAACCCGTACGTTAACCGATTGAAGAAATCACGGAAAAACCAATTGTCGCTTAAGACAGTGATTTGAAAACCTGGAAATGCGTATGTATCAGTTGTGGAAAGGGTCTGTACTTCGGAAAGGATACGGTCCTTTTCTTGTTCACCTTTTTCGAGTGATCCGGTTTTGCCGGCAACGATCATCTTCTGTTGGTCGGCAGCTTTCGACACTAAAATGTCCGAACTGGGAAGATATTGCGGCGTAACAATCTGTTCGCTGTGTGAATAACTAAACGGTAATTTTGTCCCTGTCCACTCCGGAGGCAGAAACTTATCGAATGCAAAGGAGGAAGAAAGATTCCAATTCGAACTCGTCACACGGCTGCCGAAACGGGATTCCAGTGTATGGAAATTTGGATCAATACGTGAATAGCTGAATGCAACGGATCCGAAATCTGCCATTTTAACGCTTGTACTAACACTATATGCCCAGCCCGGTGTATCATCCACATTGGACAGACGAAGTTCGTTGACCCAGATTTGTCCGGTAACAACGTTTTCGGTGCCGACGATATCCGGATTCTCCACACCGATGGAGATAAACGCGATTCGTGTCAGCGTGGGATTTCCGAGAACAGCGTATGTCGATCCTTCCGGTCCATTTGGAACATTTTTCACCACACGAACGCCTGCCGAATCACGACCTTGCTTAATAGACGTAAGATCATCGAAACGAATATTCACGTTATTCCGCTGATCCCATCCAGGGAAAATCGGCGCGCGATATTCATAATAATTCAAGCTGTCTGAACCGAACCGGATATACATCCGCACCGTTGGTGTGGACGCTGTGCCGCTGAAATGATTGTCACCGTGGACGAACATTTTCATTTCACGATAACTGAACACGTCGAGCGGACGGTACGAAAACTTCTTGATCGTTTCTCTGTTATCACCATCGGCAAGATTGAACATATTCAGCGCCAACGATTGTTCGTTTCCATAAACCTGTTCATCCGGCTTGGTGCGGTCCCGCTCCCGGAACACACCCGGCGGCGATGAATATCCTTGCAGCGAATTGTCTTCAACGTTTACGACAGATACTTTGAATATCGGATCGTTTTTCTTCGCCTCTTCCCATTGGTTGCCAATCAGGTTAAATTCCACAAACTGCATTTCGAACTCTTCTTGATGACCGGTAAACCATAACCGCGCGAACTGAATATTGGATTGGTCCGGCGATCCGATTTTAAATTTAAATGCATTAATTGGAATTCTGTACTGAAACCAACCGTACGAACCTCCGCCAACTCTCAGTGGATTATTGTCCGTGGTATCAAGATTCAATTCGTACGTATAATAATCGTTTGCCCGATCGACATTGCTGTTTCTGTTCAGATCTTCCGAGTCGGGGAACCGTCCGATTTCA
>JALNZH010000352.1 GCA_023229405.1 Bacteroidota bacterium | reverse complement strand
ATCATAATAAAATGAAAGATAAATATCCTTTAATACCTGCCTATTCGGTTTATGTACTTTACCGACGCCAACCATGGAAAAAATAATCTTTGTATCGCTCAAAACAGTTCCTTTCGTAATTTGCTCTTGTGCGGTGGACACCGCATTGATTGTATGAAAAATAAAATTTTTACTGATGAATATACCGAAAAAATGAGTCAAATCGAACCCTTTTCCCTCTGTCTGTTGTTGCAATGTTATTCTCCCGTTTCATCTTGTACTCGTAACACTCCAATACCGTTCACTCTTCTTATATATGAATTATCTATCGACTAGATCTGCTTCTGTGATCTGGAACCTGCCCGGGACTTGTTATCTTGCTTCTATAGAGCTAGTTATGTATTTTCTCCAAGTATATTCCTTCACTTTCCCACAATTACCATGGAACAATCATTGCTGACAGTAGAAAACCTTCGTTTTAATTCCGCATTCAAATATGTCGCTGATATGAACCTGAATGCCATCTTGAAGATGTGTAAAGAGGAGAAATTTGCGGCAAATACGACAATTTTTCAGGAAAATACCCGTGGGGAACGGCTGTATTTCGTCCTGGATGGCAGGATTAAAATATCTAAAGTGACGAAATATGGAGCGGAAACAGTCTTGGCATATCTGACCAAAGGGGATTTTTTTGGGGAGATGGAATTGCTGGACGATCAGGTTCGTTCTGCACGAACGACAGCGGTGGAACCAACAACGTGCGCCAGCATTAGCAAACAGGATTTCGACAACATGCTGAAATCCAATAACATCATTCAACTGAATATCCTGAAGAACATGACGAAGCGCTTGCGGAGCGCTGACCAGACAATTGTGAACGAACTGGACCGGACGGTGGAGATCAGCAAACAGCATATCGCAAAATTGAATATGCTGATTGATGCGGCGAAGACGATCAATTCGTCACTCGACTTAGAAAAACTGCTCGATATTATTCTTGAAACGGCAATCAAATCCATCACTGCAGACCGCGGAACATTATATGTAGTGGATGAACTGAAAGGAGAAATCTGGTCCAAAGCGCTGCGCGGAACAGAAGTGATTGAAATCCGGCTGCCGCTGGGAAAAGGACTGGCAGGATATGTTGCAAAGACCGGAGAGATTGTCAATATTCCCGATGCGTACAATGATCCCCGCTTCAATCCTGAAGTAGATAAAAAATCTGGATACCGCACCAATAATATGCTGACGATGCCGATGCGGAACCGCGACGGAAAGATTATCGGCGTGTTCCAGATGCTGAACAAAAAAGGGGGACCGTTCACACCGCAGGATGAAGAATTTCTGAATGCTCTTTCCATCCACGCGTCCGTTGCCATAGAGAACGCACGGTTAGCACAAGAGATGGTGCAGAGCGAACGGCTCTCTGCCGTAGGACGTATGGCAAGCACAATCATTCACGATATCAAAAATCCGATGGGCACGCTGCGTGTGTATGCGCAAGTGATGAAGAAAAAAGGTGGAAACGAAGAAGTATCCAAACTTGCGGACGAGATGATTCATCAGGTGGACCGGTTCGTAAACATGGCGCAGGAAATTCTGGATTTCAGCAAGGGTGTCAGTTCCACAAACATGGAAGAAGTACAATTCGAAGATATTATGGAAGGGGTGTTGATGTTCATCGAGAAAGATCTGACGAAAAACAATATCAAATTGGAAAAGAAATTGTCCTTCAAAGGGAAAGTGAAACTTGATCAGGACAAAATGGTGCGGGTGTTCTATAATATCGCCAGCAACGCCCGGGATGCCATGCCGCAGGGAGGTTCGCTGACCGCATTAACGGAAAGTGTTGACGGGATGGTAAAGATTGAATTCACCGACAGTGGAACAGGTATGCCGGAAGAAGTAAAACGAAGAATTTTTGAACCGTTCGTCACCTACGGTAAAAAACACGGTACCGGACTCGGTATGTCGATCGTAAAAAAAGTTGTTGACGACCACAAAGGAAAAATCGAAATTGAAAGTGAGATGGGAAAAGGGACAACCATCCGCATGATGCTGCCAGCGATGACGGCATAAGTTTTTTTTGCAATCGTCATTAGCCCCCTCAATAAAAAAGAGGGGGTTTTTATTTTTAAAAAGAAGTCTCACTTGCTGTTACTCTTTATGTAGGCGAAACATCAATTCGTCCTACTTGAGCAGCAGCATTTTTTTCACACTCGTAAAACTTCCTGCGCGGAGTTCGTAGAAATATAATCCGCTGGCCATTCGAGTTGCGTTCCACAGGACTCGATATCTGCCTGGATCTTTCTTCTCATTTACCAAAACAGCGACTTTCTGACCAAGCATATTGTATATGGTAACTTTCACATCGCTTTTTTGAGGAATACTAAATTCGATTGTTGTTGAAGGATTGAAGGGATTGGGATAATTTTGTTCTATCCGGAAGTCTTCGGGGACTTGATTATCTGATGTTTGAATAGATGTTACTTTATACGTATTAAAGAACGACGATGCCAAATACCCTACATCTCCGATTTTAGTATATTTCGGATCGTTGGTTGCCAGCAGTGATGTATCGGACCGGAATTGTAATGATGCGGCATCAATTGCAAGAAAGACCGTCCGAGTTGTGGGCGTGATATATTTTATTCCGACAATATTTGAATCGCCATCTAAAAAAAGTGGCTTTGCTTCAGGTCGAGGACGTAATGCATCCGGGAATCCCCATTCACCATGTTCAAAATAAGGATCATGCCATAGCGTTGCGGTGTTTTCGGTGCCATAGCGAATTAAATAATTTGTTACAGTATCTGCTAATGGAATTATTCTTAATTCACTTTGTGTCGGAGGAAGATCATACTGCAAAATATGCCACAAACCAAAGTAATCATACGCCAGAGTACCCGGCGTATAAGTAGTGTCCCATGATGGGTAACGACCTGCGTAATCCTGACTGGTGACAAAAAGTGCGACTGGATTCTGTACTGTCGCATTATCCAAACGTTCATGTAAAGCATTCCAAATATCTTTTGATGGAAAAATAGGATCGGCAATTAAAATATCCGAATACCAGGAGTAGAGCAGCGGTAAATTTTCCGTTCCATCGTATTTGGCATCCCAAAAATCATATTCCTTGGATGCATCCAATCCTGCATAAAAAGAATAAAACTGAGGTGGAGAATAAACAGCATTATTAACGAATAACTTCGTATTCATTTTTTTGAATATTCTATACTTCATAGTCACAGACATCATCTTGAGACCATTGTGGGATTTTGCTTTTACAAAATATTGAATGGTATCTCCGGGACTAAAACTCGGTAATGTACCAGTGTATACCGAATTACCGGCAGATGACATGATAACACTATCAAACTTGGCTGCACTGTTCGATTTAAAATACAGATAAACAACATCAATGGAATCTACGTAGGGAAAATAGCAAAAGTAAATGTTATCAATAGTGGCATTAACCACTCTTGGATCGGCACTCAACGTGGTTGGTAAGCGATCCACAATAAACCGTGGGGGTCTGTCGCTGCAATATTCGACAACAACATA